>CAYJDY010000129.1:0-2251 GCA_964369045.1 uncultured Candidatus Saccharibacteria bacterium | reverse complement strand
ACCTGATGGCAGAAGCGCGGGCGGTGGTAGCGCAGGCTGTTGGTGCTGCATAACGTGGTCAAGGCTGCAGGATGGCCCGCTGATACGAATGACCGGCAACTTGTTGCAGCCTTCAACCTGATCGAAGCAACCGAAGCCCACCACGGCATCACACCACCGGAGAGCAAGGGATGAGAGACGCACAACAAATGAGAAGCCTTATGCCGGAATCGGTTGTTAACCATATTCTGACTGAGTTTGAAAAGCGGGCTGCAGAAGCTGCCAAACAAGGCCAAACCAGCATAAGGATGTATGGCGTGATCGAGGGCGCTGGCTGGCCCGCATCGCATGAGATTCACCAATACGTTTATGAACGTAAGCCGACTGATCTTATGAAAAAGGTTCAGGCAAGGCTTGAAGAAGCAGGCTACAAAGTGAGTCCGCTTTATGAGGAACGGCAATTCGTTGATATGGACATTATTGTTTCTTGGGATGACACCAAATGAACATCACAAAAGAGCAAGCGGATAAAGTGATTGCTGCGTTGTCAATGAATCGCATCATGGCACGTGACGAGAACGGCAACTACACGAAGGAAATAACTGCGCAAGTGGTTGTAGAAGCCCTCTCCATCATGCGAGGGCTGGCTGAGGATGCCGAGCCGGTAGGATGGAAGCTGGTGCCGATTGAACCGACGAATGAAATGATTTCTGCGTATCTCAAGGCCAACACGGCTTATTGGGAACGCACTGATGCGCTGCCAAATCACCCATCAAAGTGGCGAAACGGTACGCCACAAGAGGCAACGGCAGAGGGTTACCGCGCCATGCTTGCAGCCGCCACATCACCCCAAGCAGCACAGACCGAAGCCGCCCTGTGCGAAATGGTCCGGCTCAGCGAGGATGCGGGGCTGTACGATTCTGATTTTCAGGCCGGGCGGGCAGGGAGTAAGCCATGACACCCCTAGAGCGTCGCCTACACCGTGCCACGGTCAAGGCCATTCGTGAGGCTAAGGCAAACGGCACGTATCAGCCTCCAACACCGTATCCATATCCACCACCATACGGTCACTCAGAACTGTATGCCTATAAGACCCGAAACCGCGACTACAAGTGAGTTTTCGCAGCTTCCTTGATCAAGGCCATGCACCGCGCTACTGTTCGTGCTTCAATCAGTTTGCCAGCTTTCTTCAATCGGTCACGGTAGGCTCTGAGCGCCTCAAGGCCCGGATTCGGCGGCATTGATCACCTTCACCGACTCCAGAAACCGCTTGAGCGCTACTTCGGCGTCACCGTATTGCCGCTGGCAGGCGTCAAGCTCGGCGAGGATGCGGTCGGCTCGGGCAGCTTCCCTTGCAAGAAATTCGCCATCCTCCCGGTAAAGCGTGGCTCCAGTGCAGCTGGTCGCTGGTTCAGCGGGGGCAGGGTCAGGCTGACCGGCTGGGCTCTCGGCGGGGCGGCTGGGGCGGTCACGCAGCCGGGCAAGCAGGCGATCGCGCTCCACAGCAACAGACTCAACAGCATCGGTAAGAACTTTTTGGGTGGCTGCGGCTTCATCGTTTAACTCCTGTTGGGCGGAAATGGTCAGGTCCAGAATGCGGATGCTGCGTTTGGCCAGGCTGATGTCGCGCTGGGCCTGCTCACCTTCAGCCCGGGCGTAGCCACCGGCGTCCACCTGGTGGTGCCAATACGCATACCCGGCCAGCACGGCAGCAGCAAACGCGGCCAGCGCAATCACGCGGCCCATCAGGCCACCGGGGATGAGGCTTAGTAGGCCCATGGTCAAGTCGCCTCCATGTGCATCCAGTCCATGTTCTTCTCGCGCCCAAGACTGGCCCAGCCGTTCGCCTGGAAGATGGAGATCATCACACCGTAGGGCTCTTTGGCGAATCCGGCCTTGTCGGCGCCCCACGTCAGCTGGTTGCGCTCGGGGTCCAGATCAATGGCCGTGCCCCAAGAGTGTTTTGACCAGTCCGAACCCCCGCGCATCTGGCGGAAGTTGAAGCAGCCGCCAAACAGGTCAATGCCCAGATCCGTGATTTCCTTCTGGCCGTAGGCTTTGAAGATCAGTTCAAAAATGGTTTGCACGCGCTCCACTTCCAGCCGGTGGACCTTGATCGCCTTCACCACGGTATCAGGTGCCCATGCCAGTTTCAGGGGGAACGGCATCTTGGCAGACTTCAGGTAGGCCGCGCCGTCCTGCGAGGGCTTGCCGTAACGCGCAATCATCTGCGCCGTGGTGAGCATGTTCATTGGCGCTCTGCCAGCTTGTC
>CAYJDY010000128.1:0-2305 GCA_964369045.1 uncultured Candidatus Saccharibacteria bacterium | reverse complement strand
GGTGTATGTTTTCGTAAAGCAAGCTAAAGCACAAACTAAATAAATAACGATATGGCAAGTTGTGAGAAATGTTGGAAAGATGCTCATTCAATGGAATTAGCTAATCCAGAAAAAACAAGAGGTGAATATTATATCCAGCTGTTGGAAGAGCGATATAACCACCCATGTAATGCAGAAGAACAAGCGGGGGATAACTCATCTTATTGTAACCGATGTGAGCGATGGACTGTCCACCAACATACTCGTAAATGTGTAATTTGTGAGAAAGATTAGATACGCACACACTTTCTGCTTGCTTTATGAAACATACACGGTGTTATAAGCTGTGCCATTGCGAAGGGTGGGGCGTTGCGTGAGCGTAGGCAAGTGCGTAGCTCCGCTGGCAACCTTTTATTGTGGTAGGAACATTGCACATAATGTATCAAGTGTATATGATGTAAAAAAGGCCACACTAAACTAAGATTGAAACACAGTTTTTGAATTTAAAATAACATGAGCGATGGATGCAGCTATTAAATTAATCAGACTTGATAACAGTGAAGGCACTGCTACTTGTAAACAACATGCCTTTATACCTAAAATGTTTACTGACAAATGGACTAATGAAACCTACAAAGGAAACATATCCATGTGTAGTAAATCTTGGGCATCAGATGACGGTGAAAGACCTACTAAATGGGATGATCTTGAAGAAGAAGATTTCAACCCTGATAAGATTTGCCGTAAATGTCTATTGAAACTTAGAGCGATGGGAGTTATTTTAAATTCAAAAACTTCCACTGCACTATGAACGAAGAACAAATCTCTCCGGCCTTTTTTATAGCATATACACGGTGTTATGTGCTGTATTGCGGGAGCGTTGGGGCAAGCCACATGCGGGGAGGATGTGCGTAGCTCCGCTGGCGTGGCTTGTTCAGAGGAGCAATATTGCACATAATGTATCAAGGCTACTGGCAGTGCAGCCCTGGACAATAGTAATGAGCAAGGCTGTTTTGCGATAGCTTAACTGCCTTAGCGGTGGAACTGAATAGTAATAATTAAACACGAAACTAATATGTCCGAAGAACAGAAAGAACAATTAAAACCTCACAGAGAAAGAGCTGAACGCATTTTAAGAAAACAACTTAGTTTAATTAGCGGTGTGCCTCAAACATTAATATTTTTATTTCATAAAGGTGATTCTCATGTTGAGACCGCAAGAGCATGCTCTTTATATATGGTAGATCAAATAATAGATCAATACGCTAACCTAAACAGAGATTTAGTCGATGGTAATTATATTGGTGAAAAACTCATTTTTTGGGGAAAAGTTAGGGAAGACATTGAAACTTTATGACAATAGAAAATAAACTATGGAACAATCTAAAATCGAACTAAACAAACTTATCGCCATGTATCGTGGTAGTATAATTGTTCACAGATACCACGCTGAATGGAATCATTTAATCCCTGTCGTCCAAAAGATTGATAAGTTTTTGGATGATAACCTACTTGATGCTTTTTGGAACCCTAAAGGAATTTATTGGCAACATTCAAAGTTTAAACTAATGACAATAGCGACACCAATAGACATTGTTCACAAAAGAGTGGTGGAGTTTATAAAATGGCACAACAATATCCTTCTTTGTTATAATAGCAAAAAAGAACTTTACCACGACTACGAAGCTGAAATAAAAAGAATAAATGACTTATGAAACCAATATCAAAACTTATTAATGAATCAAAGCAGATCATAGCAGAGGACCACGGATTTACTAATTGGGATCATTTAGTGGATTATCTATGTCATTCTAACGAACAGACACTACTTAAAATTTATATTGATGAGTTTGCTATTACTTATGCGGACGCTAAAATATACGAAGATCTTGAATTGCCTTCTTTGACGTATCATAGTTGTGAACACTGCGGATGCCATTGTGAATGCTCTGACAAACCATGCTCATGCTGTCCACAGAAAGAACAATTAATACAGAAAGAAGTACAGGACGGATGCGCTCACAATGTTTACAGGGATGGTAAGTGTTTTGTTTGTGGTCAATATAAACCCGGAATGGAACAATATGAAGGATAAATACTCGTCAGCTCTTGGCAATGCTTGGGCTTTTGCGTGGTATGTGTGGCATTGGCAAGTGCTGCGCCTTCGGGCTGCATTGCCAGTAGCTGGTGTTATAAGCAGTGTTGTGGGAGCGGTGGCCTTTGGCAGGATCAGGCCTACGGCCCCTGCCAAACTCAAGGAACAACATTGCTTATAATGAACATTGCTATGAACAGTGGCCGACTTGACGCACGAACTTAATTAGAA
>CAYJDY010000127.1:0-2312 GCA_964369045.1 uncultured Candidatus Saccharibacteria bacterium | reverse complement strand
AAAGATCGTGGAGTGGGTCTACCATACTTTGCGGCCATGGTCACCCCTGAAGAAGTTATGGCTGGTGAAATTAGGCACGCCCTTAGCGTAGCGATTCCCAACACGTCCTACGGCCCAATCTGCACCCCCAGTCAACAGGGAACAAGTGCAGAAGGTGTAACATGTGGTACTGCCGTTGCACCTGCAAGTAAATTTGAGTGGGGTGGTAGACCCGACCCTCCCATCCCAGAGACTTTTAAGTCAATATACACCATTGATAAAACTGTTCCTGAAGGAATGTTGTTCGGGCTCGACATAACCTATGAAGGAATTGATGAGTGGATAAGATCACGACCTAATCTTGTTAGCAACCCACGCAGAGCGGAAACAGCTCGAATATACGCCCGTGCCCTCAAGGATTATGGGATGATTATTGCAGATACGAGCGGTTCCGGAACCGGCATAGAGCAGGTGGGAGGCGTTAACCCGGATCATGCAGCAAAATGGAAAGCTCTTGGTATGGGGCCGGAAGAGAGAGATGACATGCTTGTTGGTCTCATTACAGCAACTAACCTTTATGTCGTAAACCCACCTAAGGCGACCTGCAAAGATGGTACCATTACGCGGTACTACTGTGAGTGGACTAGTATAAGTTACTAAGCAACTACACTGTTACAGATCGCGGTTCTAGTAGATATAAAAATGTGTCGCAATTGAACTCATGCTTAATTGTTGCTGCCAAAGTTTGACACAAACTACCTCAAGAATGTCGGTTCATGGTGCGCCACAAAGACCGGGACACGCTTTTTGCTAATCCACATCCACAATTTATGACTAATCAATAATAGGCTGAGAAGACAAGGAGCGATCGCCTAAGGCGAAGATAGCTTTGTTCAGGTCAGTAAAGTGGTCGACCAGACACATCCCTCACTAACCCTCTGAATTATTTGCCGGTTTGCAATCTATAAATAACGTGTATCTGTTCAACTATCTTTTTACTGAGCATTTGGATTGACGATACGAGCAAAGTCATAAAGTTTCTTGCCGGCTGGTGTTAAATTACTTGCAGTGGTATTTATATCTACCCAGCTGCCGCTTCCAGTTACTAGATCACTCCTTTCATAGGTTGATCCATGCCAGAAGATTAGGCCCAGTTTAAGTCCTGGTGCAGCGCGAAAAGCAGCATTTGCAGACTGAGCATAGCCGCGCATGTCTTGATAGTTCAGTAAGTTATCGGGTGGTAGGGAGAATTCTCCAACAACAAGTGCAATATTCTTGGCTCTGACAGCATCAACATAATTAACTAAGCGTGCGTCAAGTGTAGCATCGGGACAGGGGTTACCTTCACCACCCCACCATGTGTATTCATGAAGCGAGAATAACATGTTACCGTGTTTTGCTTGCAAAGTAGGTCCTCTGTTTATTATTCCAGAGTTTGTATATGGAAAAGTCGCGCTACACGACCAGTCCCTTGAATCCTGACCAAAATATGCAGCATCAGCAACAATTATATTTTGGGCACCCGTGGAGCGTACTGCAGTAGCGAGCGTATCGGTGACACTATTCCATTGATCAAGGGTGCTGTCCAAACTACCAGGCTCGTTAATTAAGTTGAACCAGACATAAGGGTTGTCTTTATACCTGGTTGCGGTATCTTTCCACCATGTTGAAGCTTGTGCTAACTGAGTGGAGCTTGGAATACTTCCAGCAGAAAAATGATGAAAATTGATCATAGTTACAATTTTTTGGTTTGTGTACTGTGCAATGATTGTGTCAAGATCATTGTTTACTGAAATATCATATGGTTGACTACCATTGATGATGCACCCCCCTGGCATACACGTAGTGACCCGAATTGTGTTCCATCCCCATCGTTTCGCAGTGGCAGCCTTACCAATAGTTGGGTCGTCCCAAAATGCATGGGGGCCATTGACATTTGCTCCGACGGGAATAAATTCCTTTCCATCCGGTCCAATAATTTTTGTGCCTGAAATACTAAACTTGCCATTCTGATTTGTGTCAGTTGTTCCGAATCGCAGCGCTTTTCCTGCCGATGCAGTCGTACTGTTGATAACAAGATTGCTTGCAGCATTAGTTTCTGCTTCCAATGAAGCAGAACTTATTGCTGCCCTTGTCATGACTAAGGTAAGGACACCTATTAGCGCGATACTAACAATACTTACTATGCCGGTCTTTTTAGAACGTAAATTTACTACAGACAATAGTGATCTTTTCTTTTCTTTTCGTGTCATAGAAACCATTAAACCAATAATATACCATAAGCATAGTTAGGGGAAGTTTACAAATGCAAAAAATGGCTGGGGATGAGGGAT
>CAYJDY010000126.1:0-2394 GCA_964369045.1 uncultured Candidatus Saccharibacteria bacterium | reverse complement strand
TCTCGTGCACGCGCACCTTGTCGATCAGGTCGCGCCGCGCGGCGCCCTGGGCGGCAGGATCCGCGACGTACTCCCGGATCTGCACCGGGCCACGGGTCTGCAGTTGCGTTGGCATCAGGACTTCCCCTTCCGGAACCGGTCCGCCTGCGGGCAGTCGATGAAGTGACTCGTGCCCCGCCCGTTGTCCTTCGCCATGGCGCCACCCGTCGCCGTGAACCGCACCGGCCGCAGCCCGCCCGGCACGTCGCAGTTGACCGGCATCCGGCGGTCGCTCTCCGTGATGATCCAGTACACCGTCAGCTTGCAGCCGCGGCACTCGCTCGCCGGCGTCCCCGCCGGCACCGTGAACCACTGGACTGTTTTCGCCTCGCCGCTCATTCGACCAGCGCCTCCAGGTTGAGGGTGCCGGCCTTCCCGGCGCGGGCCAATGGCGCGGCCAGCGCGTCGCGGGTCGCCTGCAGCGTCGTCGCGATCTCGCGCATCGAGTCGGGGAACAACGCGACCGCGTTGCCGACGATCGACCCGTCGCGGATCTCGCCCGTCTGCTCCAACCGGTCGAGGTGCGCGACGAACTCGTCGAGCGGGAGCTCCTGCAGCTTCTGCGCGACGCGCAGCATCAGGAGCTGCGTCGTAACGAAGCTGGCCTGTTCGCGGAGTGTCATTCGTCGTCCTCCCCGTCAGCCCATTCTTCGATGTCCACGTCGTCGTCTTCGTCATCCTCAATAGGCGCGGGCGTCGCCTTCGCGCCCTTCCCTTTCTTCTCGCCGGCGGGCGCCTTCGCCCACGGGACCGCCTTCTTCTGGACCTTCCGCGTTTCCGCTTCGATCTCTTCCTCGATCTTCAGCGTCGGCGCCTTCGTCCGGGTACCACTGAGGAATGCGATCGCCGTCAGCAGCGCGGCGGCGTCCTTCTCCTCGAGGGAGCCCATCCACTTCACGAGCTCCTCGCGCGCTTTCCAGTCATTGCCGGCACGCGCGACTTTGTCCGGGAGAGTGATCCCCGCGAGCTCGATGGCGTCGCGACACACATCTTCGGGCCCGCCGTGCATCGACAGCTTCCCGACGATCTCGGTGAGCCCGGGCCCCGAGACGCGATACGCGGTGCGCTGCTCGGTGAAGGCCTTCCGGATCGGCGCCAGGAGCTGCGCGCGCCGCGCGTCCCAACGCGCGCGCCATGTCTCGCGCGCCTTCTCGACGGCGGCGAGGTCCTTCGTTCCCACGCGCGGATCCCCGAAGGTGCTCTGGATCAGCACGAGCTTCGCCGCGTCGATCGATAGCGACGACGGGTCGAAGGCGGCGCCGTCCTTGCCTCCGCTCTGCGCGACGTTCCACTTCCCGTTGTGATCGGTCAGCGCCACGAGTCCCTTCGGCAGGCCGTATCCCGCCTTCACCGTCGCCGTCCCCGCCGGCAGATGCCAGGTCACGCGCTGGCGATAGCCGTTCGACGACGCCTTCGGCTTGGGATTGGTCGCGAGCGCCTTCCGGTGCAGCGGCCGCCACCAGCTGGGGTTCCCGCAGTACTTCCGCTTCCGCTCCGCCATGCCCGACGCGACGTGGATCCCCCCGCAGTCGCACTCGTCGTCGTGGCGCTTCGTGTCGAACTCGGGCTGCTTGTCGTAGCTCGTCTTCGTTTTCGTGAGCGGGTACAGATGCGGGCGGAACGCCTGCTCGACGATGCGATCGAAGTCGCTGACGCTGATGGGGCCCTCGTCCTCGTCGTTCCGCTGCACGCGGTAGTCCTTCTCGACCACCGCCATCGCCTTCTCGTGCGCCTCGTCCGAACAGCCGCGATAAGGGAGAAGGGCGCGCACCGCGTGCGAGACCGTGATGCGTCCCGACTCCAGCCAGGCGAGCCAGGGCCCCAGCTCGAGCAGCTGCAGACGCTCCGCCACCGTGGAGAGCGGCCGGCCTAACGCCTGCGCCAGCGCCGTCACGGAGTCGTAGCGGCCGAGCAGCTCGCGGAACGCGCGGGCCTCCTCGAGCGCCGACAGCGGCTTGCCCGTGTTGGCGACGAGTTGGGTCTGCAGGCGCATCGCGCGGTCTTCCTGATCCTCGCGCACCACGCAAGGGATGCGCTCGATGATCCCTTCCGACCCGCGCCAGCGCCGCTCGCCGTCGACGATGCGATAGCGGCCAGCCGCGATCTCGCGCACGGTGATCGGCTGCAGGATGCCGTTGCGCGCGATCGACGCGCGGAGTTCGGCGTCCGCCTCCTGGCGTGGCTGCTCCGGATCCGGCTCGATGATCTCGCGCGGGAAGTACTCGATCGACAGCGACTGCGTCGCCGGCGGGAAGTCAATGTCGAGCTGGCCGATGGCCTCGAGCGTCGCGGGCGTCATGCGACCCCGCCCGCCGTCGCCGGCTGCTGGGTGTCCGCGGCCATCACCTCGGCGCA
>CAYJDY010000125.1:0-2423 GCA_964369045.1 uncultured Candidatus Saccharibacteria bacterium | reverse complement strand
CTGACAACTCTGTGGACTGTGTATTATGTGATCCGCCCTACGGCTGAATAGGTACGACTGCTTGCAAATGGGACTCAGTCATCCACCTAGAGTCAATGTGGGAACAATTAGAGCGTATTATTAAACCCAATGGAGCTATTGTCTTGTTTGGTAGTGAGCCATTCAGTAGCGCTTTAAGGGTTAGTAATTTGGGTAAATATAAATACGACATTGTTTGGAAGAAAGAGAAACCAACTAACTTTTTCCAGCTAAAGAGACGGATAGGGAAAGTTACTGAAAATGTTATGTTATTCTACGAAGGTCAGTGTGCTTACAATCCTCAGATGGTGAAAGCAAAAAAACTTGTAACCAACTCACCAAAAGGTAGCCACAATAGTATAGTGGCTGGCAATTCGGGGTCAAAAGTAACAGCCTACAAGGACACTGGTTACAGATACCCAGTGGATGTCCTTGAGATAAATAGGGAAAAGCTTGGAAGCAATGTTCACCCAACTCAAAAACCAGTGGCCTTAATGGAATACCTAATCCGTACATATACAAACGAGAATGAAACAGTTTTAGACTTTACAATGGGTTCTGGTACAACAGGTGTTGCTTGTATCAATACAAACCGCAAGTTCATTGGTGTTGAACGAGATGACCACTATTTTGATATTGGTAGTAAGAGAATAACAAGTGCAGGTGAGGTATGACAAAACAATTTAAGCGTGACAACACACAAAACAGTACAAAGCTACACTTAGACCAATACTATACACCCACAAGAGTAGCAACCTATTGTATCGAGACGGCATACAAAGTTATTGGTAAAGAGAGTATTACAAGTGTATTAGAGCCTTCTGCTGGAACAGGTAGCTTTAGTAACAATATCTCCAACTGTGAAGCTTACGACTTAGAGCCTAAAGCTGATGGCGTAATACAAGCAGACTTCTTACTCTTAGATATTGACTACAAGAAAGGGCGTTTAGTGATAGGCAACCCTCCTTTTGGTAGCAGGGGTAATCTAATGCAGAAGTTTTGTAAGAAGTCTTTTTCTATCGCTGATTATGTTGCTTTTATCTTACCAATAAACCAAATGAACAATGTAGTGTCCATTTATGAGTTTGACTTAATCCATTCAGAGGATTTAGGTGAAAAAGATTACAGTGGCAAGAAGGTGCATTGTTGTTTCAATATTTACAAAAGACCTGCTAAGGGATTAAACTCAAAACCAAACTACAAAACAGAGGCAATAGAGGTGAGGGAGGTGATTAAAAACCAAAACCCTAAGCGTAACAAAGAGCTTGGTGATTTTCAATATGATATAGCTATTTGTGCTTGGGGAGCAGCAATTGGTAAAGAGTGTAGTGTAGGGCAGTACGCCAAGACATTCTACATTAAGATTAACGACAAGCTAAACTTCGATTACTACAAAAACCTATTGCTAAGTGCGGATTGGTGTAGCATCTACAAGATGACAGGAACACCTAACCTGTTACAATGGCAAGTGTATAAATATGTAAGTGAGAACTTAGTATGACAATCCAACTAACAGCCTTCCTAGTATCATTTATAGCTATCTTCTTGCGAGGCTGGCAACAGAAGAACGTAATACACAGTAAGTACACAATGATAGCTATTACATCTTATCTACTAGCATTGACAGATGTAGCTGTAGTGGGTATTATTGTACAACATGGCTGGCATACAGTGTTAGCTCAAGGAAGTGGTGCATCTTTTGGTATGCTGGCTTCTGTTTATATTCATAATAGATTTGTTGGGGAAAATAAATGAAATTTGATTTTAGTGTTGTAACCTCTTTAATAGAGATAACAAACATTGAGCAGCAACTTAGAAGCAGACGCAAGGTTTTAGAGGAGGAGGCTGAAAAGACGTATGATAAATACATCTCTTTTTACTTTCAGACTCGTTACAAGAGTGGTGAGTTTTTATACGCTTTTGACAAAGAAGAAGATATAAAATTAGTTGGCGATTATGTAATAAATTATCTTCGTGATAGACCTTATGCAGCTATACAATACAAGGTAGTAAAAAGACAAGCTTTAACTGCTGAGGATAATATAAAACTTGGTCGTTTGTTATTGGAACAGATAAAACTAGGAAATGAAGATGCTTTATCTTATGTTTGCGAGAGAATGCTATGACTAGAGTATTATTCGACTACGATTCAATTAAATATGCTGTGGGGTTCGCAGTAGAAGAGCGTCACATCGTCTGTTCTCACGTTAACAACGGTGGACAATTACGTTTTGCTAACCGTACAGAGTTTTACGGAGCTAATAGAAAAGGTGGTTGGTTAGCTGAGTTTAATGCTGAACGTGACAGCCCACACAGTATTGAGGAGTACACTGTTGAAGATGTACAAACATTAAAACAGTTTACAAGTGTTAAAGCTATTCTGGATGCTAAAGTGAAGGGAATTG
>CAYJDY010000124.1:0-2429 GCA_964369045.1 uncultured Candidatus Saccharibacteria bacterium | reverse complement strand
TGTAACGGGTCCTGAGAGGACTCACTCGCACTGGCATCGACAGTAGAGAGCACGCGAAGACCAGCGTTGAGTGATGACTCACTGGTCGTGCGCACAGCCTCAAGGCTCGCGTCCTTATCCGTGAGATTTGTCGTCATGCCGGGGACAATGACATTACTGCCTATCTTCTCGCTTCCCTTGTTGACCATTGGAGGCATGATTGCGAGATAGGTCCCGTCAATAATCATGCGGTACAGGGTGTTGATGATGGTGGAGTCCTGCTGAAGGGTAAAGGACAGGGATTTGTAGTAGAAACACCGTGAGTTGATGATACTGTACCCAAACTTGGAGAATGGATAGAGCTTGTCCTTTCTCGGGTTCGCCTCATCAGGTTCCGACAGGAGCACCCCGTTGACCATACACAGTTTCAAGTCCTTCGAGCGGTTCCAGTAGATAATCTCCTCCACATCGTCCCCGCGCATGTGGTTGTCGTATTTGTTGTAGTATCCCTTATTCACCTCATCCATGACCACTTGGATGCCAGGCTTCACATGCTCCCAGTTCTTACAGCCGTCATATTTCACCGCAGCGGTATCATATGAAATCACCTTGCGCCAAATCAGCCAATCTTGCTTTTGGATGTCTGCTTCGTACCAATTTGAAATGAATAGCTCATCAACCGGCACGTTGATAAACTGAAATCCTGAATATTGGGGATCAGGGATTTCCTTATATGTCCACTTCCCATCAGCACCGCGGGTGTCCTTTATCTTCCGTGATACTTCCGCGAACTCAGAGAACATAATCGACGCAGGGGAAGAGAGCGCAGTGATGATGGAATAGAGCGACGACATCGCATATCCGCCATCATTTGCGGCGTATTCCATGAGCGTGGACATCACATTCGCGCTGTCCTCATGCTCTTCGTTCTGCTGGTTGTATGCGTAGACCTTCGGGAAAAGCAGTTTTGCACTGGCATGTGCAGCAATAGAGGTTGCCTTGTTCCGGACAATAGGGCGAAGGGCGTTACTGCGCCATGAGTTTATCTTATCCTCACTCGCAGGTTGTCCGTTATTCGGCTGGTATGCGTTCCATAAGAACTGGTCGTAAATGTGCCGGTGGTAGGTCGATAAATCATTAAATTCAATCCGGGGAACATACATGGTCGTATATCCCTGATAAAATGCCTTCCTCACCAGGTCAATAGCAGTTTTTTCCTCCTCAGATGGAGCGTAAAAAGAAACAGTGTCCTTTTTTGGGTCAACTTTGAGATATTCAGCCTTCTTTAACCTGTTTTGTTTATCAAATGTTCCTGTAACAATGGACATTATAGGGAAATTGTCTAGCGTTCCCTGTTAATATGGCAATTATACCACGAAAAAACACAAAGCAATAGCGTTTTACTGCTCATACCTGTGGGGGGTCCACTCATCAGTTGTAATTCCTGAATATTCATCTTCTCCGTAGTTCTTTTGTGTGCCAAATGATATCTCAGCAGTGCGCCGGGATGAGGAAGCCGCATCCATCATGAGGGGGTATCTCAGTGCGTCGCAATTTGACACAACAATTCCATTTGCAACATACATTCCATTCTCAGTTGCGAGATTCCATACGCCTTCTTTTCCGTAATGCTCTGGCTTTGCAATTATTTCCACACCATTTTGATCTTGTTGGGAATGGGGTTTTATATTCTTTAGCGCAAATTCCGCAAAGTTTTGTGACATAAACCTTATTTGCCCAAGAAGATTTACCAATCCTGATGTGAAACTCTTTTGCTTCTTCTGATCCATGCCATTTTGAAGCAAATATTCTTGCGTAATTGAGATTTTCTCTGATTTTTTCAACGAATACTGGGTCCTCCATTCGTTTTCGCATGTGTTCTCTTGAGTGCTCTCCTCTTTCAATAAGTTGAAGGTTTTTAATATCATTATTAGTGGTGTCTTCGTCAACATGGTGTACATGAAAACCTTCTGGAACTTTTCCATTGTATTTTTCCCATACATAGACATGTAATCGTTGAGTTTTTCCACCTGATTTTGACGTTCGAGAGCACGCAAAATACTTTTGGTGGGACCATTTTTTTGATTTAGGATATCTTCTCCACGTAATCCCGTCATAAATAATAGATATTGATTTTTGTCTTTCCATGTAACAATTTTATCAGAATATCTTAATGCGTCAAGGTTAACCATTCCTCTTTGTGTAAGAAATGGATGGTTTGCTGTAGATCGTAACCCAACAAAATTGTATGTATCTTTAATACCAGTACTTTTTGACGCAATTACCTTTGTCCAACCAAGTGGTGACATTACCTCTTCCCCAATAGAAATATCCTTAATCATTTTAACGCCACCTCTTGTCACAATAAGTGTATCTTCTGATAAGCATTCATCATCATTTTCCTTAGCAGGATTCTCGTTCGGATCTCTTTCTCCTTTGGATTCCGCATA
>CAYJDY010000123.1:0-2432 GCA_964369045.1 uncultured Candidatus Saccharibacteria bacterium | reverse complement strand
ACTCCTCGCTAACTACTTGCCCTCTTTGGCCATGAAGTTCTTGATGTCATTCACTGAGTCCATCAGCTGAGCTGGGAAGATGATGGTGCTGTTCTTTTCGACCGCTATCTCGCTAAGTACTTGTAGGTTACGAAGTTGCAAGGCGATTGGATGTGCGCCGATAACGTCGGCCGCTTCGCCCAGCTTGATAGCACTGAGTGCTTCGCCCTCTGCTGCAATGATTTTGGCTCGTTTTTCGCGTTCTGCCTCGGCCTCTTTAGCCATGGCTCGTTGCATGTTATCTGGTAGTTTGATGTCTTTTAGTTCAACTGTGTCGACGTATACGCCCCACTGCTCACCTGTTTTATCTAGGATGATCTTGATAGCGTCGTTGATCTTTGCAGTTTGGCTGAGTACTTCGTCGAGCGTGCTCTGACCGACAACATTACGAACGGTCGTCTGGGCAATCTGGTAGATTGCCGATTGTACATTCTCGATCTCGACGACCGATTTGATCGGGTCGATGACATGGTAATAGGCAGCTGCTGCAACATCGATAGATACGTTGTCTTTGGTGATGATATTCTGGCTCTGGATGGGCATGGTGACCACACGCATACCAACTTTTACCAAACGGTCGATAATCGGGATGACAATGCGCACGCCTGGGCCCTTGGCATCTTGGACTTTTCCGAGGCGGAAAATGACTGCCCGTTCGTACTGATCGATTACTTTTATAATGAATGGGATTGCGACCACAGCTACAATTATTACGACGAGAACACCCGGCATATCACCTCCTTGTTTATTAATCTAATCGTAACATAAAAGAGACTGTTCTTTTTTATTAATCCAACCAAATTATCAACAGCAACAGTGATGTGGTGTATTGACTTTTTTACACTTTAGTGCTAGAATATGCTTTATATGTCCAATGTACCAACCCCTGAAGGTGCGCCTAATAACGCGAATATTCACCCCTGGAGACAGCGACTGCTATACGGTACAGTCTGTTTGGCGGCAACTGTTAGCATGAGCTGCGGCACTACTGACGCAGCAATCGAACAACAGCCAACCACAACACAGACGACATACGAAGTCGAAGATATACCGACGCCCGAAGAATGCATCCAGCCGTCTGCTGCTGACATAGCTGAGGTTGAGCGACTTTTTACCGCGACTACTGATCCCGAGCTTGCAGAGGCAGCAAGTGAGTCCAAGATGGGACTCGATTATGCAGACCATCAGAAGATACAAAGCAAACAAGCCCAGAAACTTGGCATGCATCTCTATAGTTTTGCTGACTCTGGCTTTTTTTACGAGCGTCCAGGCAAAGGAGAGCTAACCCCAGAGCAAGATGATGCAAGTTTTAACGATGTGTACGCTTCTGCGAAAGAGTTCCTGATGCAGTATGGTGTGGAGCTCAAAATCGGGGCAGTTAACCCAGAGGTTGGGGCGCGGATACCAACCAACGAGGAGCTTGATGCGTATTCTTCAATCAAGGATATTCAAAAAATTGTCGAAACAATCAGTACCTTTCCTGAAGAAGTGATTCGTGAATTTGGCCTTGATCAAATCGTGCTCGCAAAGTTCGATAGCGTCGTAACTGAAACTGGCACCGCCAACTCATACGGGGGATACTACGAGGGAAAAGGTGTATTGGTCATCGGTCTGAGCGACAGCTCACCTGATATGGACGGTACGGTAGGCTTGCCTCCAAGCCGGGTAGGAGAAACACTGCTTCACGAAATGACACACCTTATAGATGCCGAGACATTGTGCGGTATAGACTTTACCGTTGATGCAAAGTTTCGAGCTATTACACCTGAAACTGTAAAATATGCTGAAGATATTGGTCAAGAAACGCCTGAATTGGGTGGTTATTTGGATAGTGAATCCGCAAATCAGTACACGGGTGCTAATGAATACGAACCCGCGCAACAAACTGCCACAGAGTCGCTCGTCGTCTCGGTTTTGCCCTATTCATTCACTAACGTACAAGAAGACAAGGCAACCCTAGGACCGGTTCTGCTTCAGGCAAACTCACTAGCCAACGAACTTAATTTTGGTAAAGATAGCCCTATATTGAGAGAAAAGTATCTGTACATGGCCAGCCGTCTTTATGCGGCTATGCCCCAGTTTGTTCGCTATATGGCAGCCACCTCCCTTCACTTTAACGATCTTTTCGAAAAGACCGCATACGCAGACTCACCTACACGCAAGTAAGACCTCGGATCGCTTTACTAGAAACTCTGGACTCGCATACTGTATGATGAGGGATCGCTTCGCTCTTCCGCTGTGGCGTGCTCGGAACGAGTTCCTGTGCGCGTCCTCGCTACACCGAACCCCCGACCTTGCAAATGCTTTGCATTCACGGTCGTGCGCTGGAGTCACGAATTGCCCGACAAAAGAAAATACCCCACCTTTTCAGGTGAGGTATTTTATTTGGTGGG
>CAYJDY010000122.1:0-2435 GCA_964369045.1 uncultured Candidatus Saccharibacteria bacterium | reverse complement strand
AGAGAGTGCCACAAGTAGCACCCTTTTAAATAACCTTACAGCCTATTGGAAACTTGATGAGTTTAGTGATGGCAGCGGGGCTGTATCTCGTTTGGATAGCGGAGAAAATTTGTTAAACCTGACTGACAATAACACGACACCAAGTGGGTCAGGTCTTATAAGTAATGGAGCTGATTTGGAAAAAACTAACACGGAATTTCTGTCATTAGCTCATAATGCACTAATAGCAGGCGGGTCATCAGTTTCATGGACGATGTGTGGTTGGTATAAACCAGAATCATTATCAGTAAATGATGCAATAGCATCTAAAACAGGTAGATGGGCTATGCAGGTAGGCGCATCAAATGGACCTTCAATGTATAACTATGGATCACCAGCAGTTTCTATACAAACATCAGTAGCTACACCTGAAATAATGACTAACGGGGTTTGGCATTTTCTTGTATGGGGTTATGATGCAAGTGTGGGAAGAGCTTTTTTACAAATCAATAATGGTGAAAAATATGAAAAAGCCGTAACACCTGTAGCCGATGCATCGGGTATATTTTATTTAGGCCAGTTTATAGGCACATACGCTGATGGAATTTTAGATGAGTTTGGAAGATGGTCAAGGGTTTTAACTGCATCGGAAACGCTTACATTATACAATGAGGGATTAGGGCTTACCTATCCATTTACTGGTACAAACAGAACTGCAACTACGTATGTAGGTCCGACTAGCGGAACAAGTAGGCTCACAAACTTACAAACAGCTATTGACGGGGGGTATTCAAAAATTGGATTCTTTGGAGATAGTTGGGCAGAAGGTGGTGGTACAGGACAAGTTAATGCCCCATTGGTAAATGGAATTCGCACCTCAGCACAATCGGAGTATGGAGATGCAGGTATTGGTTTTTTAAAGTTTCAAAGAGTACTAACTAATCCCGATTCACGGGTTACTCTTTTTGCTACAACAGGTACATGGGCAACAAATACTACCCTTACAGGACACGGTCCCGATTTAGTAGAGGTAACAGCAACGGCAGCAGCAACAATTGACTTTACAGCAACTTTTGACCGTATAGAAATACACTACCGTCAATATACAACAGGCGGGAGTTTTCAATTTCGGGTTGATGGAGGATCATGGCAAGTTGTTAATACTGCGGGGGCAGAGTCATACGGTAAAAGTGCAATAACAGGACTTTCAAATGTTTCACACACAGTAGAAATTGATTGGGTATCTGGAACTGTTGTTTTATTTGGTGCTGAAATGACAAGCGGTTCTTCTGGATGTCTTGTTTACCGAATTGGCACATCAGGTATGCAATCAACACATCCTGCTAATAATACTAATTGGAATGCGGCTTTAACTGCACTTGATTTAGATTGTATTATAATTCTTCTCGGTACGAATGACATAACGAATAATATTACTCCATCTACATATGCAGCCAATTTAGCTGCGATAATAGCAAAGGTTCCATTAAGTTGCGATGTTATTATAATGCCTTCACCAGATGAAGCAAGAGACATTAGGTTTCCATCAACCATATATTATAACATGATGCAGTACAATGAGGCAGCTTACAATTCTTTATATGGTGCTGGGCGTGTAGCTTGGTTTTCTTGTGTGGATGATTTTGGAACTTACGGATTAAATCTTCCTCGATTATACTGGGGAACAAATCACCTTACAACAATTGGCGAAACACATCTATCAGGATTATTATATAATGCAATGTTTGCAGGAAGATGATGAGAAAACTATTTATTACTTTCTTACTTGTCGGGTGTATGCCATCCGATGAAATTCAAATTCGAGTATCAATAGAGCCAGACTTTAAAGTAACTCGTAATGGAGTGTTTGAACTTGTTAGTATTGTGCCAGACTTTGAGCACGTTTACGACTCAATCAATTTCACGGCCACCAATCTAGGAAGCGCAAAGCAATACATCTTATCAGGTAACAAACCGGAGTTTACTTTTGCGGCAACGCCAGGAACCTACTCGCTTTACATGGCTACAAAACAAAAGCGAAGGATTGAAAGGTATGCTCACTTCTATGCAGACGCTCAAGATGTGGTTATTGACGCTACAAATAAAAACATTACACTGAATGCGGCTACCGATCAAGGGCTAATATTGATAGTAAAATCAGGTGTTCAGAGTGTGCCTACTATTACAGTAGGTGGAATTACAAAAACAATGTGGAGCGATGCTAAGTACTACTATGCTTATGTGTGGGATGATGGTAATGGCGCAAAGATTGTAACGACCGTTGGTGGCGTGTTATTTGATAATATTGTGATCGGTGTAACTAAAGGCGTTGTTTACATTTTCAATCCACTTAATGCCACAATAAAAAGTAGTGATCCTTTTAATTCAGTAATCAACATTTAACAACTATAACAATGAAAAAACTATTATTTGCACTATTAATACTGATCAGCTCT
>CAYJDY010000121.1:0-2454 GCA_964369045.1 uncultured Candidatus Saccharibacteria bacterium | reverse complement strand
TTGCCCCTGCCTGCCTGGGGGAGGACACGGGTTGCGTCAGGCAGGGGCGGCGCGGTGGGCGAGCCGTTCACGCGCTAGTCTGCTGGCAGGGCGTTTGCTGCTGCGGATGCCTCGACTGCCGTAACCTCCGCAACGAAGTCAGCAATATTCTTCGCGACAGATTTCGTGACGATCTGGCTCACTAGAGCTATGATCTTTTCGACTTCCTCTGGAGGAATGGCGCTTTCAACAATTGCGCCTTCACTTTCCAGCTTCACCGAACACACCATAGGGTTACTGGCGCTGATCTTTGACCAAGAGTGCCGCGGTGCTATTTTCAATTCCGTTAGTTTCATAGTCATCCCATTCATCCTTTCAAAAAGCCCCCGACCAGCGGGTTAGCGGTGCTGGCGCGCGATCTGCGCCTTGCGTCTCTGGATGGCTTGCATGAGGTCCGTCGTGAGGCGGTTGCTCGCGGCAAGCTGGCTGCGGAAGCCTTCTAGTTCGTCCAGATCGTCGACCCATACCTTGCCAAAGTCGCTGACACGTACCGTCAATTCAGCCCACAGCGGCCCTGGAATGATGCGATAGGCGATGATGTTGTTTTTACTATTCCAAGCCCACCTGACTGCATTCGCGGGCCTTTCCTCAGATTCCTCCGCTTCGAACCGATCTTCGTCAGCCCATTGCGCCTGCACAATCGTATCAGGAGAAACCGGGCACTCGCCGCCGTTCCAGATGATCCAGTCGTTGTTCATTTCAAATTCTCCATGCGCTCATCCCGGCGACGTTCATATTGATAATCATCGTCAGGTTCTTCGGAGCTGCATGTCTCGCACTCAATAACACCAGACCCATCGCAAGCTGGACACTCAACTCCATCTGCGACCTCTCCGTCACCACCACAATTCATGCAGTCCGCAAGCCCTGTGCCATCACAATCAGGGCAAAGGTCATCATCTGGCCCTCTTAACTTCCATTCGTCGTAGCCCGGAATGTTCATTTCACTCTCCTTGGTTGTGTTATTCGGCCCCTGCCTCTGGCACCTGGGGGATGCGGGATTCACCGAGACAAACGGTGGTGAGGCAGGGGCCGCGCGTGTGGGCGCACCAGTTCACGCGCTAGTCGATGGAGCGGCGCGCCACGTCATCCATGCCCATTTCTCGCGAAATGCGGGCTTCATAGAGACGCGGGGCCAGTGCCAGATTCTGATGGCCGGTCGGCGAAAGGTTCACGACATCGGTATCGGGGTGCTCAACCATCACGCGCAGGATGGTCATTGCTGCCGTGTCGGTCTTGACAATGCCAACGCTGCCGCGCTCGGCCAACATCACATGGTCATTGCCGCTCTCGCTGTGGGCCAAGACATACATGCCGTCTTTCACTTGCATCGGCGTGATTTCCGCGCCGTTGAAGTGATCTGGCGTGACGGCGAAAAATTCAATCTCGCCTTGGGCAATCGGTTTTTCATCAAGATAAGCCATTATTTGTCCTTTCAGGTTCTGATGGCCGGGAGTTTGTAGATATTGGCCGGGAGTCCGGCCTTCCACGCCTGCGCGTCGTGTGCAGTGGTGATTTCGTCGGGAACGCGGAAGGCAATGACGCCGTTGCGGGGGCACTCGGCCCGCAAGATTTTCATTGTCCCACGCGCGCTGGGGCTGATATTGGATTTCTTGACCGCCAGCAGTTCGCCACCCAAAAGCCCCTCGGGGTGACGGTTGATAATCTTGGCGTCTAGCTGATCCACCATCTTTGCCCATCCAAGGATCTGGATGGCGGCAACGCGCTGGTCTGTGTTGGTCTGTGACAGCGCAACAGACGCCGTAAGCGTGTCGGGCGCGTCGATCCACTCAGCCGGGATTCTGGTGCCGTGCCACGCATAGACCGCAAAGCCATCGCGATATTTGATTGCTGGCCCGGTCCCGCAGTGCAGGCGCTTCTCGCCGTCAAATGCAATAACGGACGGGCGATCTGTAATTATGACCGCGCTTGAGAACGGCCAAACCCATCCGCATGTTTGCGTGACTTCTGCAAGGCCAGATGCTTTCTCCGCCAGCCCAAAGTGGCGGCGGAAGAAATCGTAAAAACCCACCCATGAGGCTTCATGCGATCCGTATACGGCAGCCCTGACCTGATCCCCGACCTGATCCCTGACCTGATCCCTGACCTGAGCCCTGACCTGAGCCCAGACCTGATCCCCGACCTGATCCCTGACCTGATCCCAGACCTGATCCCCGACCTGATCCCCGACCTGATCCCTGACCTGAGCCCAGACCTGAGCCCTGACCTGATCCCTGACCTGAGCCCCGACCTGATCCCTGACCTGATCCCTGACCTGAGCCCTGACCTGAGCCCAGACCTGATCCCCGACCTGATCCCTGACCTGATCCCAGACCTGATCCCCGACCTGATCCCCGACCTGATCCCTGACCTGAGCCCAGACCTGAGCCCTGACCTGATCCCTGACCTGAGCCC
>CAYJDY010000120.1:0-2465 GCA_964369045.1 uncultured Candidatus Saccharibacteria bacterium | reverse complement strand
CGCAACACTGGGTTGTACTTCTTGAGTCGAAGTTTGTCAGTAGTGTTCATTGTATTCTTGGATGTGTAGTAATGACGGTGCCCAGTCTCTTCGCACACGAGTCCAATAATTTTACGTTTGTCGGTTTTCTTAGCCATAGAAATATATTTTAACAGATGTGGTTAAAGATTACCAGCCTTTTTATCAAGATATTTGTGAGAGGTCCGTCCTCTCACTCAAATGACATATTTTTGATGAAACATCCATTCTGTTGTAGTCAAGTGAGAGGACGGACCTCTCACATTAGCGGCTGGTTCGATCGATGAGTACCTGGATGCTGTGGTTTATCTCTTTCAATAGTTGGATCATTTGGTTGGCTTGGCCCTCGTTCATCGTGTAAAACTCCTTTTTCGTTAATGACACGCTCATTGTATTGGAGATAATCGTTATTTATTGTGAGAAATCTCACCACAACGGAGATAGATTTACCCGGAAATAAGCTTCAAAACAAAATCCCACCAACCACGGTGGGAACGATTATATGTGCGACATGGAGCCGTCGTCGGGATTTGAACCCGAGACCCCTTCCTTACCATGGAAGTGCTCTACCACTGAGCTACGACGGCATAACCGAGCTATTTTAACAGATTAGAAGGGATTTGTGGAGTGTGGATTGTTACTGCGAAACTAGCTCGCGCTCCGGAAGTCCAGGAATGGGTGTAGGATAGTTTCCGTCCATGCAAGCAAGACAGAGCTTTCCGGTACCTATAGCAATGGATTTTTCTAGTCCTTCCACACTTAGGAATGCTAGTGAATCGGCACCTAGGTATTCACGCATTTCTTCAATGCTTGGGAATTGTCTTGCCAGTAGTGTGCTAGCATCCCCCGTCGCCATTCCGTAATGACAGGACCAATTATATATAGGCGAAGGGATACGTAGGTGTACTTCTGTAGCGCCAGCTTCGCGTATCATTTGAACAAGTGTTCTCATTGTCGTACCACGGACGATCGAATCATCAACGAGTACGACGCGGTTGCCACTAATGATAGCCTCGTTTGGTCGGTGTTTTGTGCGTACCATTTTTTCTCGGGCAGCTTGATCTTTCTGTATAAAGCTCCGGGAAGAGTACCTGTTCTTGCCAAGTGCTTCTGGTCGAGGAATGCCTGTTTCGTGGCTGTAGCCATAGGCTGCATCAGTGCCAGCATCTTTCACACCTATAACGATGTCAGCATCGACAGGCGCCTCGCGTGCAAGTTGCTCGCCCATTGCATTACGCGTGATTTGCACGTTTCGGTTGTTAATGTTCGTATCGTTGCGCGCAAAGTAGATGTATTCGAAAGCACAAAGTTTTTCGTCGATCTCTTTATTGATGAGTGTGGTTGATACTTCACCGTTCTGTACTCTGACTATTTCTCCTGGTCGAATTTCGCGTTCCAATCGGGCGTCAACATCCGGAGCACGAAGCGCTGAGTCTTCCGAAGAAAACAACCACGCATTGTCAGAATTCATACGACCGAGTACTAGCGGACGGAACCCATTCGGATCACGAATTCCATAAAGTACCTCACCGTCTGTGAGAACCAGGCTGTAACCGCCTTCCAGTTTTGGTAATGTGAGCGCAATTGCATCATCAAGGCTATGTCCTTCCGCTAAAAACAAGTCGATGACTTTTGCGATGCAGTCACTGTCACTGGTGAATTTGTCTTTTAGTCCGAATTCTTCGGCAACAGCATCGATATTGGCAATGTGTCCATTATGGGCAAGAGAGAACGAGTCGTTCACAATCGGTTGCTCAGCACCCTGCTCGACTGTACTGTATCGGACGTGACCGATGCTGATGCTAGCCAGCGGATGGCTACCATCGATTATGGTCTCCCCCTGAGGAGTTAAGTCTAGATTTGATACGAGACCTGGCGCATCCTGCCCAACCATCCTGCCTTCGTAATTTAGTACGATTCCTGCCCCGTCTTCACCACGATGTTGTAGTTCGCTGAGACCTGCATGGACAATCGTTCCGACATTCAGATCTGTCGTTTCGGCAGCTATTGCAAAAACACCACAAGCCTCTTGGGGCTTATCAAGCATCTCAACGCCGCTGATTGATACACGCGTTTCTATAAACTCCATACTTACTTACGAGTATACTCGCCGGACAAGGATAAGCGAAGCGCGAACTTGTTGTGCTTTTTTCGTCGAAGTGTTTACTGGCTTATATATCTAAGATAAGCACCAGCAGCCATCACTATTCGCTGCCGGCTCGGCCAATTCGAAAGCATGCAATGAGTAAGAGAACGACGGCTATAATGTTGCCGAGCGGGTGGACGCGGAAGAGCGTGTCGATGACCAGTATCATAAATGTTGCAGTTGCAATGAGTGAGTATACGTCGTTGTTGGTTTGTTTTTGTTTAGTCTTTTTCATGGTTTAAGTCTAGCATACGAAATAATTAAAATGTCACATGGACTTCGTTTGCTAATTGCGTACAGT
>CAYJDY010000119.1:0-2522 GCA_964369045.1 uncultured Candidatus Saccharibacteria bacterium | reverse complement strand
AAATACAGTCGATTTTGTGTTTAATGAAGTTTAATTCGCAGTTTAGTGGCTGGGTGCTTGTCACACTGCAATGAGAGTTAGAACCATGCAAAGCACTGACTTTAGTAAAGAGATTTTTGATGCGAGCGTATATGTTGAATCATACGAGATAAAACTTGCATCTTTGCAAATTGAGCGTGAGCAATTATCAAAACAAATGAGCGAGCTAAATGAAAAAATGGCTTTTTGCAGAAAGCAAATTAAAGCATTTAACGGATTAAAAAAACAGTTTGAGGCGATACAATGAGTAGATTTTTGGACTTAATGCGGCTTTCGTTGCCGCGAGGAAAAATGATAAATGTACCTGATTTTTATTTATATGCTTCTTATGTTGAACATAGAGCAATAAAGGGACTGAGTGCGCCGATTGCAGCGGAAAACGGTACATTTTATGTGAAAACCAATGGTTGCGCGTTAAATGTTAGCGAATTCGCGAGGATGCGATATATGTTCTAACTACACAATTCAGCCGTAACCACTGTACACACGGCTTACCAATTTACGCAACCGTCTGGGTGGTTATCGGTTGCAATGAGAGTTAGATGGGGATTAGCGATGGATATTGAACAAGCGTTAGAAATACTGAAAAGCTCTAAAGTTGACTTAGGGGAAGAAGCGAATGACGCACTAGATGTAATGTGCAATTATGTACACGACATATTGCAACGTGAAAAGCGCGAATATGCGGCCTGTGAAGAATACACGCGCAGAAAAGAAGAAGGAATCTAACTATCTATTAAGCCGTAACTACCGCACTGAAAGCAGAATTGCGTTGTTGGCTGGGTAGTTATCGGACTTGAATAGCGAGTTATAAGCGCGGTGAACTTTGGGCAAGAGTGCGGAGATGATTATGAATGTAGCAGAGTTTTTATTTGTTGGTGGTGTGTTGGATGGTCAAATGGTAACGGTTGATGAGCGGCAATCTGACGTTTACAAAGAAGTTTTTCCAAAAAATAAGCATTTACTATTATCTGAAAGCGTTGCAGTTGATGACAGACCAATAAGCTACACAGTGCAGCACTATAGAAAGTGTTTTAAGTTTGATGGAGTTAAACGTACTGATTATTTTGAATTGGTAACGTAGCGTATAACTACCACAATTCAGGTGCAAGTACCCAACTACTGCAAAAAATGCAGCAGTTGCCAAAGGTGTAAACAATATAGCAGTAAGCGGCTGGGTACTTGTCACGCTGCAATGAGAGTTAGAGGCGTAGGAGCTATAGCGATGAACGTAACTGAGTTGAACTTTGAACAACACCCGTCAGGACTTGATGGTACAAGAGCAGTTGTTAATTTTGACAATGGCTTTGGTGCAAGTGTAATTACAGGTGAGCGTTTTTACACTAACGAAGAACACCCGTATGAGTTGGCAGTTTTGAAAAATGGCGAAGTTTGCTATGAAACAGAACTGACTGACGATGTGCTTGGCTATTTGAATGAGGAACAGGTTAACGATTACTTGGTAAAAATTGAAGCACTACCAAGTAGTATCTAACTACACAGCTAAGGGGTGCGAACCTCACTGACATAAACAGAACATAGGAAGCACAGATATGAGCCAAGAAGAAAATGCAGGACGGGTGAGCATCCCACTTCAGCGAGAGTTAGGTGCGGGACTTGAGATGAAAGAGCCAAAAAACACTAAACATTACAAGCCACTTGAGACACCAACAGCTTACCCCCTTGAGCTGAATGAAAACCTGCATATTTGCTTGTGGGATGAGAAAGGCGAGTACAAATGGACGATTGCCATGTGGAGCAAAGGGAAAGAAGGCTACTCGCTTGAGTTTATTGGCCATAGACCGCTAAACAAACGGGTGAAATGGAAAAAGCTAAAATCCATTATTAAGCAAGGCCAAAAGATTGCTAATAAGAGATTTAGTGAGGAAACCTAACTACCAACGCATAAGCCGTAAAGCCCGATGACAGCCAACTTACACAGGCGGCTGGGGCTTTATCGGTTTGATGCAGAGTTAGGCAATTTTAACGATGAATTGGAGTTAATGAGATGGCTACTATTAAAGTTAGCGGAAAAATTGCAAATAACTGGTTTGCTGAACAGTTAGTGCAAGACTTAGGGGCTGAGGAGGCAAGAAACAGAACCTGCGGTTATATGCGTGAGGCTGTCGAACAGGCAATACTTTCGGGGATTGCTGAAAGTTGCAATGACGAGCGAAAGGCAATAGTTAAACTTGCTGTTGAAATTGGGCAAGGCGTAAGAGCAAGCATGACTGCCTAACTCGTTATTAGACACCTGTAATCGGTGTATAACACATTTAAGCATTTGCAAGTCGTTGTTTTAACTACAAATGCTGAAATCAGTACACCGATTTTTAATCGTAAAAATTTTTACACCCAATCTCATTTTTATGGTTTGGACAGTATGTATCAGTCCATCCGTAAGGAGCTTCTACTTGCTTACCTAATCTTGGTTTGTCTGTACTAGCACAACCAAAAAGAAGTATTGCTAAAACGACAACTCG
>CAYJDY010000118.1:0-2546 GCA_964369045.1 uncultured Candidatus Saccharibacteria bacterium | reverse complement strand
CTTGAAGGCGCTGAAGCGTGAGCTTGGAATTTGAAACGCAAACTTACGAATGGAGCACGGCATGACGGTAGACGACACCACGCCACTGCCAGACGTTTTAAGGTGGTTGCGAGACGGAGAAATCTCACTTGGTCGCGCGCTGGAATTGGTTCAGTCCCGTGTGATCGAATGGCAGCGAGGCTTTCCGCCAAGGTCAGGTTGCTACCTTGTTGATCTTGGCAATAACGAACATTGCGTCACGCACTACAACGTGCCCGGTGATGAGGGTGTTGATACGTGGGGTGATCGTCGCGGCACCGGCTGGCATTGCCTAGCCGGTTCGCATGCGACTGTTCGTGCGTGGGCTCGCATACCGCGAGCAAAAAACGCGACGCTACAGTCTGCAATATAGAAGCCGAATTTCACGTCAACGAACGGAGCGCCTGAATGGGCTACGACATGCGACCGGAATCATGGGGCAAGGACAGTGCCAAGGTCAGCGCTCGGCTGAGGCCGTGCCCGGAATGCGGCGTCACGCCGACTGCCGGAACAGACACTGCCGGGATGTGGAGCTTGACGTGTTCGGGATGCTCAACCGGCTTCGCGGGCGCGGATCATCTCGGCTGCGAGACGTGGCAAGAACTTGTGCGCGAGTGGAACGCAAAACCGAGATCATGAGGAGCGCGGAATGATTACGCTGGATGAGTCGCCTCATGTGCAGTGGTTCGATGAACTTGCCAAGTGCAGATGTGGCAAGCCAGCGACTGGTGTCTTGCGAGGCACCAGCAACGAGAGTTTTGGACCGCATTGCAAGCGGTGTGCAGAGAAGCGGATCAAAGCGTCGAAGCGAGTTCGTGAGCAACTGAAGACGATAGCATAAAGGGAGCATCTGCCGTGACCGTGGTTAGGACAACAAAATTCGCAGACGCAGACGGCACGATGCGCCTGCGCTTTCAGTCCGTAGTCGTGCAAATGGTCGAGACCTATGGCATCGATGCGACTCGCATCCAGTTGGAGCAAGAAATCGCACGCATCCGCAAGGCAAAGCGCTAGGGAGCGTGCAGTGTCAGACACATACACCTTGGTCGTGCGGCAACCCGAGCCTTGCGGAAGTTCCCTATTACCTTCTCGCGTAGGTAGCTCATTCCATGCCCTCCTGTGTGGGAGGGGAGGGGAGAGGCTGCCACGCGATAGGCAACGATCCGCGAAGATCATTCCACGTCTTACCCGAGAACACATGCCAAAATTGATCTAGGCAGTAGTCGGGACCGGCCTCATTCCATGACGCTACGAACTGGCCGCGATTATTGATCACGAGGATGCTCGTGCCATCCATTGGCGCGTCTGCCATCTTCTGCCATTTAGAGGCAGCGCGTAGGCGCGTGATCTCTGCAATCGCAGCATCAAACGCGTCAGCCATAGCAGGGTCGTTATTGCGCGCCGTACCACTCCACTTCTGAAGTTCTACTATGTCTGTCATGCTTCACCCCTGCTCTTTGCAATGGCTGCACGGGCTCGGCTGATGGCAGATTTATGAATTGTCTCCATCAGTTCCGTGCATTCTTCCAGCGCTGCGAGAAGATCAGGAGCAGCGGCAATCAAGCGGGCGTTGGCATCCCATCGCCGTCTTGACGGGCTATCGCCGCCTTCCGACGGCTCTGTGCAGATAATGTCGCCGCCGTCCTCTGGCGTTACTGTCGCAACCACGTTTTGCGTGTGCGTGTCATGGTGCCACGGTCCCGGCGTTGGTGTGTGCTTGCTCATGTGCGCCATCCCTTCGACTTCCTGAAACGCTTTGGCACAACGTGGTTGGTGTAGGCTCGGCGAGCATGACCAGCTGTCGAATGGTCGTCGGCCGTCTTGTCGGTGTGGCACCAACTGCAAAGCACTTGCAGGTTGCTGTCGTCGTCAGTGCCGCCGTTTTCGAGTGCTATGATGTGGTCAATGTCGTAGTCGTCGGACGGGCCGAGCTTGCGGCCGCAGGCGCCTGCACACTTGCCACCGTTTGCCGCGAAAACACGAGCGATACGCTGCGGAGACATGCGGCCGCGACTTGCATGGGTGAAAGGGTTCGTCATGGCCTAACGACCTTCGCCTTGTGGACCTTGCACCAGCGATCCCAACCGTCGAGCGATGTCCTTTGCACTTGCCGCCATTTTCCGTAGTACGGAAGATACAGCACCAGGTCGCCGAGCTGCCGGATCTCGACTACACGGCGAAGCACTTTGCGGCGCTTGGTCGATCTCACAAGTGTTCCGTCGGGGACAATCATGCCGCCTTATCCTTGTTCTGCTTGTAAACGACTGGATTTATCCCGCACACTGCGTGCAACAGGTGATAGACGTTGTTCGCCATCGCCCGAAATTCCTGCACCCGCATTGACGCCTTTTTCATTGATCGCGGCTTGACGACGAATACCCCCTTGGCGTCGTCGTCGGTCTCGAAATAGGCCGCGCCCTCGCTAAATGCCTTCAGCAGATCGCGGGCTGTATCGCGATTGAGACCACGGCAGCCGTTGAGGCGGATGATCACGCTGTGACCGACGCGGCACGCCAGCCAACCGCGCA
>CAYJDY010000117.1:0-2574 GCA_964369045.1 uncultured Candidatus Saccharibacteria bacterium | reverse complement strand
ATTCGCCATTAGAACGTAGTAATGTTTTTGTCAGATCATTCATATCAAGAACATAGTTAATATTTAGGTTATTCTATCATATTTTTGTATATTTTACAATTATTTAAATGGCCCTTGGATCGTCGAAAGAGAATTACAGACTGTCAAAGTCCCGCCAAAACTTATCAATTTGTTGACCCCAGCTCAGACTGTCGTTCACATAACCGCAAGAGCTGTTGTTTGCGTCTGTGCATGAGTGATATTGTCGTTGCCTAAGTCCAGTTATAGCTATCGCTTGCTCAAACTGTGTCCGTGGTAATGCGGTGTCATTCTCACAGTACCAACCCGACGGCATTGATGAACATCTATAGCCTACGGGTGCAGCCTGATTGGCTTCATTCGTTAGTCCATCGCTATACAGGTAAACTTTATACTTTAAGCTTTGTGGCCGACAATTAAGTACGGCCTGATCTGGTACCGGGTCATCGAGGATCAGCCCTGCTAGACGTCCGTTGAAGTTATAGCCTCTGCAATACATTTTCGCTGCCATTGCGCCACCATTTGATTGCCCCATCAAAAGCAACGAACCTGTACATCCTGCTGCATTGACGGCATCCGTTATGCTGGCAACTGTGTCGTTGTAGTATGTTTCATCAGTACTACTCGTGGGATCATACTGGAAGTTATGAGGTCCATCATAGAGCCAAAAGTTACCGTTAGGTGAACGTGGCTGAACTAACGACACGGCCTGTCCGTTATATCTACCCCAATCGCTAGAACCTATCGAACCGCCGCCAGCTCCATGTAGCACTATGGTGCATTTCTTGCCTGCTGCAGGCGGACTGACAGTCCCCGCGGTGAAACGAACATGTGAGCTGCCCGATGAAGAAGAATTCCCTTGGACTAGTTGCAGCGGTCCAGTACGCGTACCTGATTCGCTCTCGATTGAGGTGGCGGGGGTCGCCGCACGAGAGTAAGAAAAAATAATAACACCCAACACCGACATTATGACCACTAGAATTATTCCTCGTGTTTTCTTATCGGGCGTATGTGTTAGGCGATTTTTACCTGCAATCTCTACCATTTAATATCCTGCGGGCTTTTGCCCTGGTATTGCTTTTAGTCTTATTCCTGAGTCCGATAGTGCCGCAGTGCTCGAATACCACGCGCTATTATCCATTCGCAAATTCCAGTTATCTGGTGGCGTACCTGTAGCGTGCCACCATAACCCGCCAAATCCATAGTTCCACCACGTATCAAAAGTCCAGTCGGCAGAAATATCTACCTGCTTGCCTTGACCATTATGCAGCCATTCTGGCGAATTAACATCACTACTTCGACCAAACTCTCCAGTTATAACCGGCAAATTTTTAGTCTTTACCGCTTGTGCCCACTGTGACATATCATTATATGTTCCAAGATCCCAGTTAGGGTATTTGATCGCTCCACCATAATTATGCCAAGAAAAGACAACGTTTTGTTTTCCGCTTAGAAAATTTTCACCTATATTCGACTGGGCCATCTCATTAATTGCCTGCCCCCATAGCGGCATATCATATACGAAGAGTTTATTTGGTGCCCTATCACGCACTCGCTGGTATTGCTGGTCACCGAGCTGCTTCCAAAGTGGCACGTTAAATGCAAAATCACCAATTGGTTCGTTGACATAATTAACCCAGACATATGGGTTGTCTTTGTATCGAGCCAATATTGCGTCCCAGAATGTATTAATATTCTGATATTTAGCATCGGTCATCGGGGTATTGGTGCCCGTTACCGAATGCGTATTCGGCATAACTACGATACCTTTTGACGTATACTCATCAATGACCGCTATAGCGCCGGCGATCGTGTCCTGTATCGTAACGTCACTCGGGACATCCGTGACAATATTAAGCCTGACCATATTCCAACCCCATGCCAATGCATCATCGGCATGTCCGTTTGCGTAGTTTCCACAGTAATAGAAAGCGTAGCAATCAAATTTTATTCTTGCTCCAATGTTAGCTCCAATAGGCACGAATTTCTTTCCATCAGGCCCTATGATATCTCCGCCAACAACCCTAAATGTACCCAAGCTAGATGTGCTACTTCCGAATCTTACATAAGACCCTCCAGATGCATTAGCACTGCTTTGCACTAGCTGTACTGAGGCAGAACGCGTACCTGATTCGCTCTCGATTGAAGTCGCTGGACTCGCAGCGCGTGTCAAAACTAGACTCCAGATACCAACAATGCTGACGATAACTAGGGAAATAACATACTTATTTGATAATTTCTTGTATCGCTTCATGCGTCAGCTTGGCACCTATATTTATTATGTATGTGCTTACTATGGTATCCTACCAACCCCCTAAAACCCTAGCTAAAAGAAAATTTTGTACCCTCTTTAAAGTTTGCTCAGTTGTGACAGCCACGACCACATAAAAGACTCGCTTTCCAGTGAGCTGCCTATACGGTGACCTCACTGAGAAGACAGCATCATCTCCCGACAGGGAATTGACCAGTAAAAAAGCCCCGCCGAAGCGGGGCACTTTTACTGGTGAGCTCCGCGTCCCTGTCCTGGAACTCTTTATACCCAGATATAATTAGCCT
>CAYJDY010000116.1:0-2584 GCA_964369045.1 uncultured Candidatus Saccharibacteria bacterium | reverse complement strand
GCTCAACACGGACGCAGGCGATAAAGCCGCCTGCGCCGGTTAGCTAGGCGTTAGGGGTGTAGTGCGTCATCTCACACGGCCCAGAATGCCCGCGCTTGAAATGCACCGCCCCGATTGCGTTTCCCATTGGAAACCCGACCCGCGCCCCTCCGCCGTAAAGTCGAATTCCCGCTATCCCGCCGTATTCCTTTACCTCTTTCAGCATCCCGTATGCCGAGAAAACATTCTTCACTGGTACTAGATAAACGATGTTGTCGGCAACCGTGAAGCTGTGATTCAAGAACACCCGAAAATTCGAGTAAGGCGGGTTGCTCACAATCCAGTTCATCGGTTCGCGCCACTCAAAAAAGTCCCGGCCTTCTCGTATCTCGCACCACTCCGCACCGTCCGGCATCTTGTCGAAAAACGCACCTGCTCCCTTGCACGGATCAAGCACTTTTCCGCACGGCTTGAACCAGTCAAGCATGTCCTGCGCGCACCAGTCCGGCGTGTACACCACGTCGCTTGGGTCATGTTCTCGCGCAAACAGCGTTCCCTGCACAGCCACCCCCCCCTAACTCGGCGTTCCAGCGGACGCTGCGCGATGAAGCTGCGCAGCCCCGCTGAACTCTGCGTTCTACGGCAAATCCAGCGACTGCTGGACCGCAACCGCTGTCGGTTCGGGTGGCAGTAGCTGGCCCTGGGCTTGCGCCTGCTCAATGCGACGGCAGGCAATGTCGAAATAGCGGCGCTCTCGCTCAATGCCGGTAAACGCCTTCCCGAGCTGTGCGCACGCCACGCCCGTGGTGCCGCTGCCCATAAACGGATCGAGCACAGTTCGCGCATCGGCCGCAAAGTCAAGGCACCACGCCATCACCTGCACGGGCTTCTGTGTCGGGTGCACGGCGCCATCTTGCGCAATCGCGGCCCGGTTCAGCGTCAACGAGCGCAGCGCCTTGTCCATCGTGCTGTAAGCCAGTTCGCAGTCGCTCTGGCTGATCCGCTGCCCCTTGTCCCACACCAGCCAGCCCATGCTCGGCCGCAGGTGCTGCGGGTAGTAGTTCGCGCCCCAAATGATCAGGTGCGCCGCCTTCTCGTGCATCAACCCAAACAGCCACCCGGGCGGCGCATCTGCGTCCCAGCCCATGAACTCGTAACCCTTGTGCCCGCCGTGGCTGCTTGTGCTCGGCCGCTTTCCGTCGCGGCCAATTCCATACGGTGGGTCCGTCAGCAGCAGGTCATGCTTCGGCAGCAGCGGCAGCACCTCGCGGCAGTCCCCGTGCCAAAGCTCTGCGCTTCCAATCACCACTTTCTCAGGCATGCGCCCATCCTTTCGTGCCGTAGAACTGTGCGCTCAAACGGACGGCCTACGGCCGCCGTTTAGCTCCGCGTTAGGCCTCACCGCTTGCCAGATTTGCGCTGCGCTCGGCGAGACTTTGCGGCCACTTTGGCCTTTGCACGCGCCTTGCCCGCCTTCGCTTGCGACTTGTTGTTTCCGCTGCGTGAGTTCGCCCAGCCATTTGGAATCGTGTATTCAGGCTCGCGCCCGAAAACTTGCCCACTTGCCGCAAGACCCAGCGCGGCGGCCGCCAAAAAACCTAGCTTCATGTTCTTTCCTTTCGCTTCGGCCACAGAGGCCTAACCCTGCACTCAAGCGGAGCCGCAACAGCAGCACCGCGCTCCGGCCGCACCTATCGCGGCCCGCTTAGTTCCACGTTAGGCCCCCACAAAGCCTCGTCAGCGCGCCGGCCGCCATCGAGCGCAAGCACGGTCACAGAGGAAAGCAGTGCCTCGGGGGCATTGTGTTGTCCGCTGTGGCTGTTCTTGGCGCATGCGCGCGCTTCGTCGGCGTACCACTCAAGCGCTGCTTGCAGCCGAGCCCAATCACGCTGCGCTGCCGCCCCGCATGCGCACCACGCTACCCACGCGCTTTGCGCTGCCGCCAGCGAGTAGCCTTCTCCACTGCGCCTCACTGCAGCAGGCCACTTCCCATCTTCGCTAAACCACGCCTCAAATGCGGCGCGCTCCGGCGTGGGCCTAACTGACGGTTCAACCGGAACGCCAACGGCGGGTTGATCAGTTTGCATCTTCATCCTTTCGCGGCGCCGCTTGGCGTCCGGTTAACCTAGCGTTAGGCGGCTCGCTGTTCGCCAGCTTCAAAAGCACGGCGGCGTGGCAGGCGTCATCCTCGTATGGCCCGGGGCGTTTGCACCAGCAGGCCAGGTTCTTGCCGCGCAGTTCGGCGCGGGCGGCAGCCACCAGCAGTTCGTTCTGTGGCGCAAAGCCCAGGTAAATCTGCCAGGAGTGGCGGGCGTCCTTCGTCACGGTGCCGTAGGGGTTCGTCGCGCCCACCTTGAATGGGTTTCCCCACTTGGTCGTGCGGTCCACCTTCACGGTGTTCGGCGGCATCGTCCAGCCCTTGGCGCGGCTTAGTTGCACGCGCTCCGGCTCCAGCCGCCCAACAGGTCGCTCAACCGGAGTACCAACGGCCGGCAACTCATCAGCGTTTCTTACAGGTTGGCTCATGGCCGTTGGTCCCCGGTTAACTCTGCGTTAGGCCCCGCCGCGCTGCGACGCGATGGTGTCGCGCACCACAGCCTCGTCA
>CAYJDY010000115.1:0-2603 GCA_964369045.1 uncultured Candidatus Saccharibacteria bacterium | reverse complement strand
GCCCCTATACATCCACTTTCGTGTTAGCAGAGACCTGTGTTTTTGGTAAACAGTTGCATGGGTTCTTTAGCTGCGGCCCCCTCACCGTACTTACCACAGTACGTGAGACATTGGGGTCAGCTTTCTTTTCTGATATGAAATATTGTATTCTCAAATTTTGCTCGTTTATACAGATCTAATCCAAGAAGTTAAAAACTTGAATTAAACTACTGTTTGTTTCCTGAAAAGAAAACTGGCATATCTCACTGTGATAATCACAGTGAGGGGGCAGACCTTATCCCGAAGTTACGGTCGCTGTATTGCCGAGTTCCTTAACGAAGAATCACTCGTACGCCTTGGTCTTCTCGACCTGAGCACCTGTGTCGGTTTGCGGTACGGATAACTATGTACATAAGCATGGAAGCTTTTCTGGTCAGCACTCTCGGAAGAATCGACTCTAAAAGAGTCTTTCATTCGTAGTTGTTACGCTACTTAGACGGATATAACCATGAACCCGCTCCTCCTAACATGCCGCGCACTCCATACAATACAAAGCTAGTACGGGAATATTAACCCGTTGTCCATCGCCTACGCTACGCGCCTCGGCTTAGGACCGACTAACCCTGGGACGATTATCGTTGCCCAGGAAACCTTGCTCTTTCGGCGGGCAGGATTCTCACCTGCCTTATGGTTACTCATTCCAACATTCTCACTTGATAACGCTCCACCGAACCTCGCAGTTCGACTTCAACGCAGATATCAACGCTCCTCTACCGCTCATATAAATACAAGCTCGCAGCTTCGGTAATACACTTTAGCCCCGTTACATTTTCCGCGCAAGATCTCTTGACTAGTGAGCTGTTACGCACTCTTTAAATGAATGGCTGCTTCTAAGCCAACATCCTAGTTGTCCAAGAAATCTCACCTCGTTTCCCACTGAGTGTATATTTAGGGACCTTAGCTGGCGATCTGGGCTGTTTCCCTTTTGAGCACGGAGCTTAGCCCCCGTGTTCTAACTGCCGTAGTTCCACATATGGTATTCGTAGTTTGTCAAGGGTGGGTAACCTTACGGCCCCCAGTCCGAAACAGAGCTCTACCCCCATATGCTACCGTACGACGCTAGCCCTAAAGCTATTTCGAGGAGAACCAGCTATCTCCAGGTTCGATTGGCATTTCACCGCTAACCACAGGTCATCCGGGCGTGTTGCAACTCGCTACGGTTCGGTCCTCCACGCAGTTTTACCTGCGCTTCAACCTGCCCATGGTTAGGTCACCTGGTTTCGGGTCTAATCGCATGTACTCGGTCGGCCTATTCAGCCTCGCTTTCACTATGCCTCCGTCAAATGACTTAGGCTTGCACATGCAATTAACTCGTTGGATCGTTCTACAAAAAGCACGCAGTCACCCCGATAAATCGAGGCTCCTACTCCTTGTACGCACACAATTTCAGGTTCTATTTCACTCCCCTTCCGGGGTTCTTTTAACCTTTCCCTCACGGTACTTGTTCTCTATCGATCGTAAGATATATTTAGCCTTGGAGGGTGGTCCCCCCAGATTCAGTCAGAGTTTCACGTGTTCCGACCTACTCGACAACGTATGAGACAAACCTATAGGTTTTAGCTTTCGCATCTAACCTACGGGTTCTGTCTCATAACTTACAAATATAAGGTTTGCGACACTTAGCATACCGGGCTATCACCGTCTTTGGCGCAACTTTCCAGTTGCTTCTGCTCGCATCGCAAATTTCTTACCTTATGTACGCTAATGGTAGCGCGTACTCCCACTACAGATTACTGCCGAAGCAGTACTCTGTACTGGTTTTTTGTAATGTCACAACCCCTTATACACATTCGTCTACCAACTTATCCATTTGATAATAAATTACCAGATGGAAGTCTATAAGGTTTGGGCTCTTCCGGGTTCGCTCGCCACTACTTCCGGAATCGTTGTTTACTTTCTCTTCCTCGGGGTACTAAGATGTTTCAGTTCCCCCGGTTACCGCTCTCCTAGCCTATATATTCAGCTAAGCGCAAATAGACATTACTCTACTTAGGTTTCCCCATTCGGAAATCTTCGGTTCATAGCTTAATTAGCAGCTCCCCGAAGCTTATCGCAGCTTTTTACGTCCTTCATCGGTATCTTACGTCAAGGCATCCTTTGTGTGCGCTTGAGTAACTTTTTATGCATTGACAATTGACTAGTTATTGGTAAATACCAACAACATACGATATACAAAACGTATATCTGCCGTTTGTCTTAAATTACTTATTTCTTTCTTCGACTAAATTGTTAAGTTACAAACTCAAAGGACATCCACCTACTTCTGTCGCTTTTCCTTGAGTTTACACTGATGATTCCTGATGGATCACGTGTCTAAACTCAAAGGCACCAAGACATATTACCAGTAATAACAGAGGCGGTCAAGCCTATAATGATGCAATATTTGCTACAGTTTATCCCCTTAGAGAACGCTTCTGGATGACTATTTCGAAACAATACCCCTGCCAATAACCCTTAGACACTTGTTAAAAGTGTTAATTTTCGGTAGAATACCCCAAGTAATTTCTTCTGGGGCAATAGCTCAGTTGGCTAGAGCACCTGCTTTGCAAGCAGGGGGTCCGGGG
>CAYJDY010000114.1:0-2678 GCA_964369045.1 uncultured Candidatus Saccharibacteria bacterium | reverse complement strand
ACGCGCCATTCAAGCGATAAATAATCTGAAACTCTTTAGACATTGAGCGATTGATACGGTTCAACACCACACGCTGACCGATTTTAGACTGTTCGATTGATGCTAGAACCGATGCGGCAGGTGTGTTAGCAGGCAATTCTGAACCCGTAGCAATATCGCCAGTCGATGCAATACGCTCAATCATTTGACCGCACACTTCAAATACTTGAAATGTGGCTTGTGCAGGCTGATTAACAGGCAAAGGAAATAACGCTTTCGTCATGTCTTGACCATCGGCCAAACCATCCATCACCTTCCACTCGCGCGGTTGTAGAATGATAGTACCGTCATCTCTAAACGCGCCTTTCTGAATGAAGCCACCTGATTGATTAATCATCGTGCCGCTATCTTGAATCTGATTAAGGCAGGTATTGCGCGTCTTGAGCAGTTCTTTAACGACATGACCAATACCCATGCCCAAAGCGCGGCCATCAGGGGAGGGAAAGTATTCATAGTGGGTGATGTAATCAATGGCTTGAATCCCGATAAGATAGTTTTCTTTCGGATTATCTTTTTTATACTTCATTATCAGAGAATCAGAATAGAATCGCGGGATAATAGATAGCAACTTCCAATCTGTTTTAGCAAAGGTCATTATGTACGGCTCGTCATAACCGTCATCGTCTAAGTCATACCAGCCATGCATTTGCACAACAGTATATTTTTTGCTTTCGTCTGTGCCTTCGTCTGGTGTCAGTTCACAGTCACGCCATACGCCGCTAACCACATTCGAGATACGCGAGTTTTCACCAATCACCATGTCTATGCTGATACGTCTAGCCCAATCGCTGTTGTTTGGAGAGTTATCTACTGTCACCATTTCAGGCATTAGAATCGTATCAGTAGGCCGCCCTAGTTGTTGGTCATACTGCGTCAACTTAAACACTGTGCCAATGATAGGCATGACTAGCAACAACTTGTCTAAATTACTCGCCCACTCTGGCATTTCAAACATCAACTGCCAATTCATGTGGTCAACAATACGCTCGGCTCGTGCGCGCTTCTCTTCAGTGACTTGGCCTTCAATCTTAGACGAACAGACTTTTCCATCCTTAACGTAAACAGGGTATGTTTTGGCGTTAAACTGCATTGCAGCATGAATAAGGTCAGGAAGCTGTGTATTAGCTTGCCACGGGTCAATATGCGACCGTGACTTGTCGTGCATCCCTGCAATTTCTAGCAGCTTCTTGGCCTCGTTGCGCCAATCCTCGCACGTTTGCGCGTCCTGTTCGTAGAGTGCTTGGCACGTTGTCTCAATACTTGCAATCTTGGCATCGTCTAAATCTAAAACGATGTTATCGCTATTCATCAACTTAGCAATGCCAGCCGCGTCTAATTTGCCTGTGGTTTTGTAGTCTGACATTACTGATTACCTTGTGATTTTTTGCGATTCTCATTATACATATACGCGCCTAAAGCGGTAGTAGGTGCGAGCTTTGCGGATTGTGCGAGTAGGTTAGATGAGTCACGGTTAAACGGGTCAAAGGCTGCAAAGCGTGAGCGTATGTTTTTGGGGTCAAGAATTGCCGCTTGAGTACCCATAGCCCCATGAGTAAACCCAAGTGCTTTTAATTTTTGAGCATCTAACTCGCTAACATTATCAGGGAAATTAGAAGTTATATCGTTGTCCCATTTATCGGTTGCCGTAACTCTTTTTTGATTATTAAATAATAACGGCATTCCATTTGTCCCTTCTATCATCTCGCCATTATGTCCAATATTATGAGCAGCTAAATTTACTTTTGGGTCAGTAGTAACCCAAACCGCAGAATAATCGCCTTTACCTTCACGGAAAGCATCAAAATCATTAGGTGTATAATGGACACCTTCACCCTTAAACCCCATCGCCCTTGCTCTATCCATCGCCGTATTATCAGCAGCCAAACCTAAGCCACCTTGATTAACAGGCAAAGCCGCCCGTTGTTGTGCGGTTAAGTGCGCTTGCTCAAATTCGGTTAGTGGTCTTTTGGGCGGGCTTAATAACTCAGGCCGTGAGTCCTCAAAAAATACTCTCAACGCCTTTTCTTTTGTTAGGTTGCCGCTATCGCTTAACGGGTTGCCGTCTTTCGCCCATTGCGTGACTTGCCATTTGCCCTGCTCTTTTGCTGAAGGTGTAATACTCATCTTCCCGTAACTTGTCGGCAATTCCATAAAATCAAACGAGTCATCACTTAAATTACGCGCAACTAACTTATCAATTGGGTCGTAATACTCGTGCGAATTATCAAACTTATATACATCATCCATTTGATTAAATCGCGCCAATGCTCTTAAATCATCGTCAGTTGATAGTGTACCAATCGCGCCACGTTGCCCCCTAAAACCCGCAGTATTTAACGTGCTTGGCGCATTAGCATTAGCAACCATACGCCCTTGCATAGACTCCAATCCTTTGCTAACTTGTCGCCCTGCCTGTAACGCAGGCTTTGCACCCATAGCAATGCCAATAGCAGCAGGCACAGTACGCAAGCCAGCACCGACAACAGGACTATAACGCCCTGCAATATCAACGCCCTTCTTCCAAGTGTCGATGATAGGCATAGCTGGTTTAATGGCAGCACTAGCCGCATTACCAACAGATTGAGAGTATTGTTGAGCTTCTTGTGTTCTTGGCTGATATGTCATGCCTTCGCGTATAG
>CAYJDY010000113.1:0-2689 GCA_964369045.1 uncultured Candidatus Saccharibacteria bacterium | reverse complement strand
CGGGCTTTGCTGCTCCCGATCATCCGTTGTCATGAGGATGGCTCCGAGAGTGAGTGGGCTATAGGGTGGTTACGCTCCGGCAACCGCTCTGCCATTTGCCAGTTCAGGCCGAGCAGATGATTCACGGAGTTGCCGACAAGATTGTAGCGATGTCTCGAAACGGAGATTTTCACAAAAGACCGAACGCCAGCGGCGCTGAAATCGGCCACCCTGTGGATCACCGACTGATCCAGCCTCAAAAGATGCCTATCGGGATAGGTTTTGTGCGGTCCAAGCTCGGCCACCAACTCCATTTCCTCAAGTGAGCGCCCGTGATCCTGCGTGAAGAAACACAGGTCATCCGGCGTCCAAAACATGGTCCCGTCGCGGTCCGACCAAACATAGTTCAGATCATCGGTCATGAAGCCGTCGGAATGCCACCCGCGACGATTCCCCGGATTTTCATGGGTGACCCATAGGGTCTTCGCTGTAAGATAAATGAAGTTAGAGCGCCATTGATCCGCAGATAAATCGCGCCGGACGGCATAAACAAGCGGCATAAACCCGGCGAGATTATCAGGCACCACGCAGATGTCGGCCCCGGCCAGCTTGATCGGGCAGTAAAGCCAAAACATCATTTCGGTTGGAGACAGGTCAATCAGGCCGAGGTCTCGTGGTGGCATTCCGTATAGATTCTCAGTCATCGGTCTTGTCCTCGAAAATGTAGAGGCCAAGTTCCTGCTGCACGAACACCGCGCAAAACCCAATATATTCGAGATTGAGGGCATCCGGGATTTTCCCGCCACACTTAAAGGCGCGGAAACGGCGGGTCTCATCCGGGACATCAGTCCGAACGACTGCCCAAAGCCAGAACATGCCGCCCTGATCTTCCATGCGGATGATCTGCGCGCCGATAGGCAGTTGCATCGTGAACTGCTCAAGGACGGGCATCTGATACTTGAAGATAACGCGGCCCGTCGCGTCGGACATCTTCTTGCCGCGAACGCCTTCATCCCATTGGTCAAGCTGGACCTCATTCATCTCAAATCTCCAACCTGGTTTCTGCGCTATCGTTAGCGGGGAGTGATTCAATCTGCGGTTACGAGGGAACGGGCTTTGGCGAGAACGTCACATGCTCGGATGCACGCGATGCTCATTCGGTTTGACGCATTCAGGATTGCCAGCCCGCCATTGCCGCACATCGCGGCATCGCGATTGTTCTCGGCCTTCAGCAATTCCTCTAAAGCAGCGAACATTTCTGGCGCAGCGGCAATCAAGCGGGCTTCGCGCTCGCCTACATACGGGTCTGTCAGGCGGATTCCATGCTGATCATAAACAGTGAACATTTTCCCGCTGGATGCCTCATCAGCCTCAAAATCCCACGGCCCCGGCGTGTGACCCGGTGACGATGTGACTGCACTGGAAGATGTATCCTTCTGAGTGGAGCGATCTTCTGAATCCATCTTCAAATCTCCGTAGGGGTTGGGGAGCAGCAAAGCGCTTTCCTTTGCTTAGCCTCGGGGGTCAGGGTGTGAGTTAGGCGACGCTTCGAACGCGCTCCCACATCTCTTCCTTCTCTCGATTTGCTTTGTTCACCTGCGCAACGAGCGATTTCACTTGATCCTCCAAATCAAGAATTCGCTCATTCTTGAGCAGGTCCGCGTGAGCGTTCACGATGTCCCTACGGAGCCTGATGCACCCTTGCTCGAATAACTCACCGTGGATGATCGGATGCTGGTCAGCGATGTCCTGCCGAGCGCCCCATGCACCGGGATTGAACCTGCCGGTCCAGCCGATGTAGGGGCCGTCGTCGCTCCGCTTTTCGCATGAAAGATAGCGGCGCATTTGGTCAGCGTTGCCAGCCAGCAGGCAATCCACTGTGTTCTTCGCCATGTCTTCTACATATGCGACAAGATTAGGGGCGAGGTCGTCCTTGAGGCGATACATAATATCGTCCTCAATAAAGCAGGTAATGTCCTCGACCTTTTTGGTAAGGGACTTCACGGCGTCATCGCTCAGACCGTCCGCAAGAGATTTGCGAAGTGCGTCTGAAATGCTCTGATTAATGTCCTCGACCATTCCAAGCTCCCGTGGTTGCAATCCGTGAATCAAATGTTCTGTTGCTGTGTCGGCATCCTGAGGTGGGTCACTTCTGATCCCCCGCCCGTGAGAGAAGCGCGAGCAGTTCTTTCTCGATGTTTTGTGCTGCTAGGCTTTCGTGCAGGTTCTTAGAATTTTTCCAGCGCGCAAAGACCCGCGCTATTTCATCCGCCCCCAAGCCCGCCGATGTGGCTGGTGGGGTGCCCGCGTAGAGAGGGCGATACTCGACCGTTCCGCGCTCGATCTTGTCCGCGAATGTTTCTCGGAAAGACTCAATTGAGTATTCAATCGGCAACCAAACGGACCAACCGTCGTCATCAACAGCGAGCGACGGACCCTTATAGCGCCACTGCCAAGCCACAGGCTCTTGGGCGACCGGGGCGGCGGACAGGGCGGGCTTATCGAACACAAAGTCCCGGACAGCTTGAGCCGCCATCTTGTGACATTCGCAGGACTTCGCTCCTTCACGGGCAAAATCGCTATAAGGCATGCCGCAGCTACTACAGTGGGTGTCGTAACTCATGCGCCTCGCTCCCTTCCTGTCTCGTCACTAACAGCGGTCATGGCTGGCTCCAGTCGTTGCCGTACCTGGTGTGGCGGACTTCAAGCG
>CAYJDY010000112.1:0-2710 GCA_964369045.1 uncultured Candidatus Saccharibacteria bacterium | reverse complement strand
GTTTCATGGCCGAGCTGGACATGATGCCAACAGGCGGCAGGTGGGGCAGCATCACCCGGCTGAAAGATCAATCCCGGCGACTGTTTTCCAGTTCAATCACTGCGGTCTATGAACAGGGCGCAGGGTTTGCGGTCATCAATCAAGCAGTGGCTGACCGAGCGCAATTCTGGTGGGACAACAAACACCCTGAGCAGGCAGGTCTGTGGAAGTCCACTGTCACCCTGTCCGAAAACTTCTTCAATGAGGTAATCGACCGCCCTGTACCTATCGACATGCGAGCGGTCAAGATGCTGAAGAAGTCGCCGATGGCGCTGGATATTTACACCTGGTTGACCTACCGAGCCAGCTACCTGAAGCGGCAGACGGTTATCCCTTGGTCATCCCTGGCGCTGCAATTTGGCAGCAACTATGCAGTCCTGAGGCAGTTCAAGGCAGCATTCTTGAATGAGCTGCGCAAGGTGATGCTGGTCTATGGGCAGGTTCAGGTCGAGGCCACCGATGCCGGTTTGATCGTCAAGCCATCCCTGACCCACATCCCCAGAAAGAGCGAGCCATGAAGGCGGTTCAAGTTATCCCCAAAACACTGGTTGATAACTCAGTTGTTCACGCATTAACTGTGACGCCGATGAAGGTTTTCCACGCATTAACTGTGACGGGTTCACGCATTAACTGTGACGCCACTAATAAAGAGCCTGTATTCACCTGTAATCAATACCCTGTAGTTAGAGCTACGCCTATTGGGGATAAGTCTACGACTTACCCACCAACCGGCTTGCACCTGCTACCAACAGCCATTTGAATGAAAGCCAAGGAAGCCAGAATGCAAACAACCGTCAACAGGAAAAGGCCATGAGTGCCAAGACCATCGGCATCATCCAAGTGAAGGGCGGGGCCGGGAGATCGACTGTCTCCACCAACCTGGCCGGGGAGTTGTCCAAGCAGGGCAAGACTGTGCTGATCGACTGCGACATGCCACAAGGCACAAGCGCGAGCTGGTTTGCAGTCCGTCAACAGGCAGGCAAGGCTGGCAACCTGATTGCAGACACTGCCACCAATCACCGGGAGCTGGTCGCCAAGGTCGAGCAGTACCAAGATGCCGACTTCATTGTGCTGGACGGGCCACCACGCATTGCAGAGCTGACAAGGGCCATCCTGGTGCTGGCTGACCTGTGCCTGATACCTGTGGGCGCATCGGCGGCCGAGATATGGGCCACCAGTGACCTGCTGGCGCTGGTCGAGGAAGCCAAACAGGTGAAGCCGGTCAATGCAAGGATGGTCTGGACACGCTACCGGCCACACACCCGGCTGGCGCAAGAGCTGTCAGAGCTGGCCACCAAGGAGCTGGGCCTGGTCGCGCTGTCCACTGCGCTGGGAATGCGGGTCGCCTACATGGAAGCATTGGGGGAAGGTCTGACCGTGGCCGAGTTGTCAGAGCCGAGCGCGAAAGTAGAGGCGCGGTTCCTGACTGAGGAAGTTCAAAAACTATTGAGGAAAACATCATGAGCAAAACCACCACCCTGGCCAAACCGACACTGGCCAACAAATCCAAGTCAGATACTGCCCTGGCATTCGCTGAGGCTGGCGCGGTTCCTGAAACAACAGGCGCAAAACAGGCGGCGGCTGAGAAACGGGCATTCTTTGCACCTGAAGGCTATCGGCGGCTGACCATCAACCTACGGGAAGACCTGCACAAGAAGCTGAGGCTGGCGGCGGTCGAGCAGGATTGCAATGCCACCGACATCATCGAGCGGCTGCTGGTCAAGGAGCTGGAAAAGTGAGCGGCGAAAAAATCACTGTCACGGTCGAGCTGACCGATGAACAAGCGCAGGCGCTGGCGCAATACCTGAAGCGGTATATCTGGACGGATGTTCGACAAAGTGCGGCCAGTGATGAAGAAGCCTATTTGATGCGGGATGCTTTCAATGCAATGCAGTACGCACTGACCGACGCGGGTTATTCACCAAGATAGGCGCTATTAATTCAGTAGCTGCTTGCGCACATTCCACGAGGGCTAGAGGCATATTTAGCTTGTAAGAGTAGCTGCAAACCTTACCTGTGTTGCATAACAAAATATGTATGCAATGATTGCCTTATGTGATAACATAGTATCCAGTTAAAAGGAAAACAGTTCCATGAAACAAGCCATCGGTTACATCAGGGTTAGCACAGAGAAACAAGCGAATGAAGGCGTGAGCCTGGAGGCGCAAGAAGCCAAGATCGTGAGCTGGTGCAAAGCCAATGATTACGAACTGGTGAAGGTCTATGTCGATGCTGGCATCAGCGGCAAGCGCATGGACACCCGCAAGGAGCTGCTGGCCGCGCTGGCCTCCCTCAAGAAGGGCATGGCACTGGTGAGCTACTCACTGTCCCGGCTGGCGCGGTCAACCAAGGATGCCCTGGCCATCGGTGAAGCGGTCGCAAAGAAGAAGGCCGACATGGTTTCTCTTACTGAGCAGATCGACACCACCACGGCGGCCGGGAAGATGATGTTTCAAATGTTGTCAGTCCTGGCCGAGTTCGAGCGCAACCTGGTTGCCGAGCGCACCACCAATGCCCTGCAACACAAGAAGCGCACCGGCCAAAAGTACACCAACCAGACACCCTATGGCTTTGAAGCTATCGAGGGTCGCCTGGTGCAAGTCCAACAGGAAGCCGAGATCGTGGCCGAGATTCAGGCATCGCGCACCGGCGGCAACACCCTGCAATTCAT
>CAYJDY010000111.1:0-2768 GCA_964369045.1 uncultured Candidatus Saccharibacteria bacterium | reverse complement strand
CCAAGACCGAACGCCACGAGTTCACCGTCTGGCGTCAGCAGATCAACGACATGGCGGCGGCAATCACTGATACGCCCATCGATCTCGTCAAGCGCGGCGATGAATGCTTTGCAGCCAAGTGCTACGGCCTCGCATCCAAGGCTTACGATGAGGCGTTTTATCTCGCGATCGATCGGCGCATTGCGGCTGCCCAGACATTCGAACTGCACGCCAAGGCTGTCGGCAACAGCACTGCGGTGTACTTCGCCCGCAAGTATCGCAATGAAATCATCCAGTCCAATGATCTGCTGAATTGAACACCGGGGCGCCTAGCGGGGCACTCGGTCAAGGGGCGGCTGTCTGTCCGTTTACGCGGGGACGGGCACAAAGGGGGCAGCCGCCCCGCACTTATTCAAGGGGGATAGCGTGATGGGTGGCGAGCCGAACACATACGATGATGACGATCTGGATGCCATTTTGGCGTATAAAAATTTGCGCATCGCAGAACTAGAGGCGCAACTAGCTGGGTTTGTTGCGTTGAAGATGTTTGCTGGCACGCTTGCCGTTCATGTGCTCGGGCATTTTGCGATGCCTACAGATGCCAGTGTGGCGATCTGCACGGACTGGGCAAAGAAAGTAGCGGCGGCAGTAGCATGACACGTACCGGCGATCGGATCATTCCGAAATACAGCGACGAAAGTCTGGACGAGTACGAAGCGCGGAAGAAACGAACGCTGGCGATGCGCCGGAACCAAGCGCGAAAGTTTCTCAACGAGAACGAGCCGGACGAACCGATTGAAAGCCTATTGGACGCCTGCGAACGGAAGTGGGCAAAGGGGAACGGGCAATGAGCGAAGCAGTGCAAATTCTATATCGCGAGACCGATGCGGCCAAGGCTTTTCTCGCCAACCTTCGCGACATCCTTGGTGATGACGAGCAGGCGAAGGCCGATACCGTTGAGGGCGAGACCAACCTTCACGAGGCCATCGGCCGAGCCGTCGAACGCATCTTCGCGCTCGATGAAATGCTAGCCGGCATCGACACCAAACTGACTGAACTAAAGACGCGCATGTCCCGCCTCGATGCGCAACGCGAGAACATCCGCACGGCAATCTGTGTCGCAATGGAAGCCGGCAGCTTGAAGAAATTCGAGCACGCACTGGCAACGGTGTCGCTGCGGTCAGTGCCGCCCAAGGCGGAGATCACAGACGAGGCGGCAATCCCCGCGAAGTTCTGGAAGGCTCAAGACCCGAAGCTCGACAAGAAAGCCGTCCTTGACGCGCTGAAGGCCAAGGAAGCGGTGCCGGGCGCGGTGCTGTCCAACGGTGGAATGACTGTCAGTATTAAGGGGGCGTGATATGGGCGCGGTAGTGAAGATGGAAGGCAAGCAACTAGACCTCGTGCGGCGCACGGTGGCGAAGGATTGCAACGCCGCCGAGTTCGATTTGTTCATTCACACGTGCAAGGCGGTTCGCCTCGACCCACTGCGCCGGCAGATTTATGCCTTCGTGTTTTCGAAGGATGATCCGAAAAAGCGGCAGATGACCATCGTGACATCGATCGGCGGTTACCGCTCGATTGCGGAGCGCACCGGCAGCTATCGCCCCGGCCGCACAGAGACGTTTTTCGATGCGGCGATGAAAGACCCTGCCACCAATCCGCAAGGCATAAGCCACGCCACTGCGACCGTCTTCAAGTACATTCACGGTGAATGGCACGCGATCGAGGAAAGCGCCTACTGGACGGAATTCGCCCCGATCAAAGAGATTTGGGAGAACCGCGAACCAACGGGCAAGTTCCAGCTTGATCGCAAGAAAGAAGGCTGGACGCGTATGCCGCGCGTGATGATCGAGAAGTGCGCCGAGGCTAAGGCGCTGCGGCGCGGTTGGCCTGACGACTTCGACGGCCTGTACTCCGAAGACGAGCTCGCCCAAGCGCATACGCTCGACCTCACGGCTACCGAGTTGGCGGACGCTGCCGCATCAGAAGACCGCATCAGCCGCATCGGCGGCCCGTCGATCACAATCCTCTGGAACGACAACGAGCCGCTGCAACGCGTGCCTGTCGGGCAAGCTGCTGATCGCGTGCTCGAATTCATCGCCAAGAACAGCGAGGAACCATCGGCAATCGCGGTGTGGGAAGACCGCAACCGATTTGCCCTGCAAGAGCTTTGGGCCATGGACAAGAGCGCCGGCCTTGCCGTGAAGAAGGCACTTGAAGGGGCGCGGGCAACGCTAGCGGTGTCGGAATGACCAAGCCATGGAAATGCGACCACTGCGCCAAGACGTTCGCAGATGCGGATGGCGCGAAGATGCACCACAACAAAAAGCATCCAGGCCGAAGAATGAACAAGGCCGTTCGGCAAGCCACCAAGATCGCACGCCAAGCTCGCCGCGATGATGACGATGAGAGTTTTGCGGATCGTGCAATTCAGGCATCTTTAGACCACGCCATGGGCATCGATAACCCGGACTACGATTGGCTTGTGGAGCCGTACACATGACCACGATTGATGCTGCCGTCAATGCGATCAAGCAGACGCAAGCCCAGATGCAGGCGCGGATTGATCTGCTTGAGGAAAGCGACCGCAACGCTGATCTGGTCATCACTATGCTGGTCGGTGCTTTGCAGGAAGTGATGGTCTCGGGCGCGACGACGAAGGCAAGGCGAGATCGGTGCAAGGGCGCGCTGCGGTTCGCGGCAGCTCATATCGGAGAGGATGCAGCATGACAGTAACACAAACAACGGGGAAACCAATGCAGCTCAGTGTAGCAAAGCCTCATACGATC
>CAYJDY010000110.1:0-2770 GCA_964369045.1 uncultured Candidatus Saccharibacteria bacterium | reverse complement strand
GGCCTGAGGGGGTCCATGTAGTCGATCTGGCGCTTGCGGATCAATTGATGATGCCCGTCAGTGACAAAACGAGGATGACGAAAGCGGCGATGAAACCCAGACCGCCTATAAGCTGGATCGTGTCACGCCTCATGCTGCGTTGTCCTGTGTTGTTGGCGTGAATGGCGACACGTAGCCGAGCTTTGCAAGCCTCATCTGCTCAATAGGGCTTTCGCAGTAATTCACGGCAGCGTCTTCACACATGACTTCGATTCCATGCGGCGACAATGGCTCCGGAAAAGGCTTGTCTTTGGCCATCCAGTTGGGAAAAATCTCATCGTCGTATTGTTCGGTGTAGTCCGCCAGTTTGCTCTCGAAGATCGCACTGGCCCGCTCGTTGATTGGTGAAGTGGTCATTATGCCGTTCCCCTCATAAGCCTCGTTTGCAACAACCGGTCACTGCCGACGATTGGCGGGGCTCCGCCTTTTGCCTCCGGTGCAAGCCCGTCGCGCCCTTCAGCGGCGACGGTGCGCAGCGCCGCACGCGGGTTTTCGCGTGTCTCGGTCTTTTCTAGGTCTGGTCTGGTCTCGGTCTCCCTCTCGGTCTCCATCTCCATCTCGGTCTCGGTCTCGGTGGCGATAGGCTCTCGATAGTCTATCAAAAAAATATCCATAGCCTTTCTCAGAGACGCATCCCGGTCAAAGGATTTGGCCTTGAAACGTGCGACAAATGCTTGGAATGCCTTGAGTTTCAGCGCCGCCGATGATGCCTGCTGCAACTGAGCAATAATGCCGATGGCATGCTTGGGGTTCGTCGGCTCATTAAACTCATCCCAGTTGACTATCAAAAGGGTATTTTCAGCCTCATCCCATTCTATGAGACCCGCTTTCAATAGGCTATCGATAGCCTTTCGATAGGCTTCCAACTCCCACCCGAGATCGGCGCAAGCGTACATCGGATGAATGTCAAAGCAGCCAGAGGAATTGCCATGCGGACAGGTCAGAAGATATGTGTAAGCCATCTTCGCCTGGTCATCTGGGAGAGACCGGAACTTGCGCGACCGCCAGAGCGTCGGGGAGACCTTGTTAAACTCTCTCATGAATTCATTCTTACCATTAATCCGTATGCGGCCTAAGCGTGGATAGACACTTTCCCCAAAGATTTTGCTTCCCGTTTCTTCAGGCTTGCAAAGCTGACCTCAATCATGTCCGGGTGGAATTCGTAGAAGTACGCCCGCACATTCCACGGTGATACGCCAGCCTTCCTCGCTATCGTTTTCCAGCCCATCGCCATGCGCCGCATCCTCACCAGATCGGCCTTGAATTCCTCGCTCCACAATGCGTGAGCTGCCGGCTGCGCTGATACGTATTGCTCGCCACGTTCGGCGCATAGTTCGACATAGCGTTTGCGAAGATTGGTGATGCCGCGCTTCATTGCTTTCTGGCACCCCTCCCAGGATGTACGGGTACGGCGCAATTCAAGGAGCCGCTCGTCATCCGCTACGGTCCACCCCTTGTGCTTGACACGAATGCCACCCGGTCGGGGCGGGGAAACTGGTTTTGGCTTTGTCTCGGGGATGTAATCGGACGGGACAGTCCGATCCCGCGTTTTCCTCGTCTCTTCATCGAAATAGTAGAACTTGCCGTCTAGTGCGGATCTCATGGCCAGTTCCGCCATTGCGCCTTTGTCCAAACTCATGCCGCAATCTCCTTGTACATCACCGACCTGTGAAACTTGCAGTACGTGCCTTCCGTCTCCGCATTGCAGAACAGATGAGGCCCCCTCTCCGTCACCGGGTAGCAGCAGCCAGTACGCTCCATGATGCCTACCGGAATCGTGTTGGGAGCCTCTACAATGGCGAAGAACTTCGGCCCGGTCACAACGCCCTTGCGCCATGTGATCGGCTTCAGCGGGGCTTTCTTGAGCTTGGCAGGCTTCTCTGGCTTGCCTTCGCCGTGCCATCGGACATTGGCGCTGAAGGACTGATCGCGCGGCTTCAGCTTGAGGCGATTGACACGGCCTGAGATAGCGTTGCGGGTCACGCCTAACTTGTGGGCTATAACGCCGTAGGTTTCGCCTGCGTCTCGCATGGTTACGAGAATGTCGTCTTGTGCCTGCGTCCAGATCATGCCGCCCTCGCCTTGAGGGATTCGAGAATGGCGTTGCCAATAAGTTCTGGGATTTGTGGGACTACGGCGTTTCCAAGCGCCGCAAGGCGGCGTCTGTCCATCGCAATGGATACCCCATCGCCATTTCGTAAGCCGCACTTACCAGCCACCAATCGCAACCAATCTCCAGCAGTTTTGTGCTTAGGCTCGGTGAATGCCTCTTGCGTTGCGAAAGAAAGCCTTTTGTTCTGGCTAAGTCCTTCCCATCCCTCGCCGCTGGCGTAGGCAATAATCCAGATGCGGTCCCTTCTGTGCGGCAGTCCAAATCTGGAAGCGCGTACACAATGCCACTCCGCATCAAGCCCGACCTCGGCCAAGTCTCCGAGTACAACGTCAAGCCCCCTTCCAAGGAGTGCTGCAACGTTCTCCACGATGACGAATTGAGGTCGTAACTCGCCAATAAGTCGGGCGTATTCTTTCCATAATCCGCTGCGCTTGCCGGCAATCCCTGCGCCCCTGCCAGCCGTGCTGATGTCCTGGCATGGGAACCCGCCGCAGATGACATCAACGGCAATTCCGTCTCCGTCCAAAACGTCTTTTGTGAGGGTTCTAACGTCATGATAAATAGGCACTCCCGGCCAATGCTTCGCTAATACCTTGCGTGGGAATTCCTCAATCTCGC
>CAYJDY010000109.1:0-2773 GCA_964369045.1 uncultured Candidatus Saccharibacteria bacterium | reverse complement strand
CGCCCTCTTGGTGGTTGTTCTCATACACCTCTTGTGGGATCGGACGCATGCGGGCCGGCCGCTTGGGGGCAGGGGCAGGAACTGGCGCGGGTGTGGCAACCGCCGGCGGGGTGGGTGCGGCAGCTGCTGGTGTCGGCGGCGCAGCGGGCGCCACATCCGGAATTGGCTCCGCCTGCGTGGCGTTGGCGAGCACGGTCGCTGCGCGCGGGTACTTGGATTGGCGCAGCAGCTCATGAATCTGGTCGTAGTCGGCCTCTGCCAACCGCCCCGTGGCGTGCATCTCCTCAGCCGCCTCAGCAATTGGAGCGCGCTTGTCTGTCATCTTGTACCCTACCAACGCAGCGTGCTCCCGCGCCATACGACGGTAAGGCGGCGGTGCGTCCGTGGCGGCGTAAGTCGCTTCACCGTTCGGGTAGAACAGCTCGCCTTGGCCGGGGTTCACCTGATTATTCAACACGTTACGCTGCGGCACCGCAGGCTGGCCCGGCACCACAGTCGACGGTACATCCACCGGAAAGAGTGAGCCTTGCTCGGGCGGCAGGGCGCGTTGGTTGAATGGTTGCGCGGTCGCTACCGGCGGAGTCTCCGGCGGGAAGCGCAGCAGCGCGCGTTCGAACGGCGTCAACAGTTCACCGCGTTGCTCCTTCTCGAACGCGATGCCCGCGGCGGTGCGGGTGTCCGGCCGGTTGGTCTCGACGACAGTCGGCTCAGGTTGGCCCGGTACGATGATGGGGGATGGGTTGGCACGCTGCCCGCCAAGACGGTCAAACACGTCGTTGGCTGAGACGAAGTTAGGGTCGACCTTACCCTGAACTTCCGGGGTGTAACCGTTGAATGGTTGGTCGAACAGCCCTGCCTGTGCGCCGGTCTGAACCTGCGGGTTGAAGGCTGGGCCTACGTCGAGCGTGTCCGCGTTGAGGTTAGGTGCGGCGCCGCCGCCCGGAGGTAGCGGCAGCTCAAGCTGACCCGGTTCCGGATTGCCGGTTGCCAGCAGCGAAGCGGGCCGGCCTTGCTGCACCGCAGCAGACATCCCGCCAATGACTCCGCCGCCAAGCGCGCCGAGTGCCGCCGCGTTGGCGTACTCGCTGAACGCCTCAGGACTAGCAAGGGGTTTGTATGCCGCCGCGCGTTCGACGCCGGTTTGGGCTACCTCAGTGATGCCCTCGATGCCGGCCTGCGTTGCGCCGCCTTGCAGCACGTTGCGGCGGAGCCCGCGCGTAGGGTTGGCCGCGGGCGACAGGAACTTGCTGATGATGCGGGCTTCTGGAATTACGTCCAGTGCAGCGGCCGGCAACGCAAACGCGGCGGCGCGGCCGGGTTCGTCGTACCCTTCCTTCACCATCTCCGGATAAATTGACCCCGCCTCCTGCACGTAGCTCCCCGCGCCGGCGCCGGCTACAGCACCGCGCTGGACGGCGCTGCGGATGAGCAGCTCAGCTTCCGCCTTAGTCAGACTCTGCACGCCGTACTGGGCGACCTTCTTGGCGATCAGCGCACCAACGCCACCGGTGGCGATTGAGGGGATAACCTGCCCGCCTACGTACCCGAGACCGCGTTGCAGATAGTCAGCCGCGTCGCCGAAGGACTCGATGCCTTCGAGCTGGTCGGTGGGTTTCGACATAGCCGCCGACGCATCAAATGCGGCCTGCGCGTTCTCCAGTCCGTACTGCTTGAGTCCGTCGATGCCCAGCCCCGCTCCGGCCAAGCCAAGGGCACCGAAGCCGGTACCTTTGATTTCTTGGAACGACTGCTTCAGCCCGCGGGTGAAATCGCCAGACTGCTTCTTCGGTGCCGCGGGTTCGAATCCGCCAAAGAAATCTGCCATCTTATGGTCGTGGTGTAGTTATAGCCGGTGCGTTAGGGTCGGCCAGCACGCGTTTCTCCCACTCGCCCATTGGCCCTGCGATAGCGGCTTCCTGCGCAGCGCGGCGCTCTGCTTGTGCGGCAGCGGCGAGGGCGTCTTGCTCGGCGCGATATTTGCGGAACGCGACGGGGTCAGCCGTGCCCGGCCCTTGGATACCGCGACTTACCACGTTGGATGGGGCACCGACAGACTTCTTGGGTGCGGCTGCGGCGAGGGCTTCGAGCGCGGCTTTCACTTCCTGCGCGTACTCAGAGCCGAACATGCGCTCTGCCTTCTGCACCTGCTCAACTACAGCCTTCGCGTTCGGCCGATCTGACATGATCGCGGAAGCTGCAAGCGCGGGAGCCGGAACGCCCGACGCGGCGTAGGGATCAATATCGCCGACGCCCTTACGCTTCATGTACTTGAACAGTTCGAGCTTCGCAGCCATAGCGGGCACGGCGAGTTCCGGCCGCTCTGCTGCTGCGGCTTGGGTCTTGAGCATGTTGTCCTTGAGGATGCCGAGGTACATCTTCTCGCCCTCCGGCATCTTGGCCTCAAGGCTGTTCATGTCCTTGGTCATCTTGTTTGCGCGGGCGCTGGCTTCCTTCGCTTGCGCGTTGTAGTTCGCGGCCTGCGCTGGGTAGAGCGCAGCCTTCGCCTTCAAGTCATCCACCTGCGATTTGTAGACGCCAGCAGTGATCTTCGCGTTGATGTCGTTTATCTCGGCGTCAGTCCGACGGCCGGCGTTGTCTACGCCAACCCGCGCGGTGTTTGCGCCGAACTGGGTGATGCCTAGCTGGGCATCGTCGCGCTGCGCACGGCGGAATTTGTCCCACGCGGCAGGCGACGCTGAGGCGTGAGCGTAGTCGATCAGGTCTTGGCTCGTCACCGCGCGGTCGACGTACTTGCCGGTGTCGGCGTTGTAGG
>CAYJDY010000108.1:0-2787 GCA_964369045.1 uncultured Candidatus Saccharibacteria bacterium | reverse complement strand
TAAAAAATCACGTTTTTTGCTATAATTTTCACTTTGAGTAAATTATTTTGTACGCTTTATTATTTTTTCTATGCTTGTTTGGTCTATTATTAATCGGGTTGGCAGTGTTTTGGGACAGGTGGACGAGATGACGGTTGATGATGCTATTTTTAATTTAGAGACGTATGGCCGTCACATGGGTAATCGGTTTATTGCTATCAATCATGACCGACACGACGCATTACTGCTACAAAACGCTGTCATTGTTTTAGAAGATGCGGGTATGATTGAGCGCGACAATGATGCTAAATGGTCGCAATGTAATGTGAGAATAATTAACAAGCCAGTACCAAGAGTCGATTATACAACGGGGTTGTGATATGAATATTCTAACGTCTGTCGAATGTGTAACTCGTTATGGCTCACCTGAGCTAGAGAAAAACATGATTTTATGGGACGTGCCGCCATTGCTTGAAATTGGTGTTATTCCTAAGCGCATATACTGCAATAAAGACATGGTCGAGCCATTGAGCAAGGCGTTTGCTAATCTTATTAAGACAGGCCATATAAACGAGCTTAAAACGTGGGATGGATGTTTTAACATTAGACAAAAACGCGGCGCGGTTACAAAGTCGCTTCATAGTTGGGGCGTGGCGATTGATGTTAATGCAGCATGGAATACTATGGGCAAAGAGCCTAAACTGTCACAGGGTTTTGTAAAGTGTTTTAAAGATGCTGGTTTTGATTGGGGTGGCGATTGGGATTATCCCGATGGTATGCACTTTCAGTTAAAAAGTTTTAGAAAATAACCTCGCAGAACATGGAAGTTCACTTTTGCCCTGAATCCCTTCGGGGCTTTTTTTATTGAGCGATTGTGCTATATTGAGTGAAATTATCGGAGTGTTAGAAGATGAAAACACGCAGACTTAAAGAGCCGTCAACGTGGGCTGGAATTGGCCTTATTCTTTCAGCTATTGCGCCAGTCTTGCCATTGGTCTATGCCACGCCTGTCGGTGCGTTAATCGGCGTTTGTGGCGGTATAGCGTACATATTACGCGAGGGCAAGACAGGTGAGTAATTTTGAGTCATCACAACAACATTTAGAACATGGGTTGAGCATGGCTGCTATCAAAACATCACCACCGATTATCGTCACAGGAATGACAGTAGCAGGGGTACAGTTGCAAGATTGGTTAATAATGGCAACGATACTCTATACAGTTATACAAATTATTATAGCGTTGCCGAAATTGAAACAGTCATTTAATGAGTGGCGTAATAAATGAAAGCACTAAAACTATTTTTACAACTATGCTTAATATCAGGTATTTGTGTGATAATTGGTTTTAGCGGTTGGATTCTTTACTTTGTTTGGTGGATTGTTAAGGGGATGAGATAGTGGCATATCCTGAATCAATACGTTTAGAAATATGCGAAAGGATTGCTAAAGGCGAAAGCATGGTGTCTATTTGTGCAAGCGAAGGAATGCCAGTTACATCTGTAGTTTATAATTGGCTGACTGTTGACAAGGAGTTTTCGGACAGATACGCGCGCGCAAGGGAACAACAAGCCGAGCATTTCTTAGACGAGATTATCGCCATATCCGATGAAACATCATTAGATGAAATAATGGACGGTGAAGGTAATCCGCGCACTAATCACGAGGCTATTCAACGGTCTAAGCTAAAAGTTGATACGCGCAAATGGGTTATGTCCAAACTTGCGCCTAAGAAATACGGCGACAAAATACAACAAGAGATTGTCGGTGCTAATGGCGGCGCAATTCAAGTCAACACAACTGCGATGTCTGCCGAAGAAGCATATAATCTACTAATCAACGGCGGCACTATTAAAACGGACTAGCAATGACTGACGTTTTATTTGACTTCAAAAACCCTGACTATCAAGCTGTCTATAAAAAACGTGCCGAGCGTTTGCATACCATTCGCACGACTGAAGGTGCATTAGCTGGCCTTCTTGAGTTCTACAAAACACATCCTGCCGAGTTTATCAATGATTGGGGCATGACATTTGACCCTCGTAATGCCGAGCGTGGCCTGCCTACTAACTTTCCTTTCGTCCTATTTCCAAAACAGATTGAGCTTGTAAACTGGGTTAATGCCCGTTGGAAAAGTAGAGACGACGGTGTTATTGAGAAGTCACGCGACATTGGCATGACATGGTTGGCTGCTGCCATTGCCCATTGGATAACCTTCTTTCATCCTGGTACTGTTGTCGGCTTTGGTTCGCGTAAAGAAGATTTAGTCGATAAGAACGGCGACCCTGATTCGATATTTTGGAAGATACAAGCGTATATTGCAGGATTGCCTGTCGAGTTCAGGCCAAAAAACCAAACAAGGACGCATCTTTGTATTGTCAACAATGATAATGGTTCTGTTATCAAAGGCGAAGCTGGCGATAACATTGGTCGTGGTGGCCGTACATCAATTTACTTCAAAGATGAGTCGGCACATTACGAACGTCAAGAAATAGTCGATGCTGCACTAAGCGCAACGTCAAACTGTAAGATTGATATGTCTAGCGTCAACGGCAACGGCAATCTGTTTTACCGTAAGCGCATGGGCGGTGAAATACCAGTATTTTCGTTTCATTGGTCAGACGACCCGCGCAAAGATAAAGAATGGTACGAGAAAAAGAAGCGCACTGTTGACCCTGTGTTGTTTGCTCAAGAATATGACCTAGATTACAACGCATCGACAAATGACTCATGGATACCCGGTGACTACGTTGAAGAAGCGATGAAGCTAGGGCCAGCGGATGTTGTGCCGATTGGCGGTTGGGTTATTG
>CAYJDY010000107.1:0-2802 GCA_964369045.1 uncultured Candidatus Saccharibacteria bacterium | reverse complement strand
TACCACTCATCCGGAAGTTCCGCTTTTGGGGTCGCTGAGAATGCGGCGCAGAAGATACGGACTCGGTTTTGGGACCATACGCATTTTTCCGGAAGAGTAGCAATCGGGAGCGGCATGGTTTGGAATACGAGCCCTTCATCTCCGGCATATCCTTTCTTGTCGTAGACATTGAGGGAAAGTTTCCCTATCTTGTTCTCACTATAGAGGACTCGAGTGTTTTCTGTGTTTGCGAGGGTGGTGAGGGCGTTCACTTTTCGCACAATCCGCGAGAAGGAGCGGTCTTTCGGGTCAAAAAGATAGGAGAATCCTTCGACTTTGGCAGACGGCTTCGTAGTGAGGATGACCGTCTCGTTGTTTAAGAGTTGAGGAGTCCACTCTTTGAAGGTATTGCGAAAGATTTCTTTCTTTGCTCGGGTCGCCAGAGTGAGGATAGTCCCCGCTACCTCGTTGTTGATTGGGAGCAGGTAAAAGAGTTTTGTGCCGTCCGGGGAAACACTGACGCTGCTGATGTTGTCCGGCAAGAAGTCTCCGATCAAGGTGCCGAGGATAGGGGTCGTTGCGGTAGCGCTCAGGTCGATTTTCTTAGGGACAGAAAGGTACGCGAGGTATGTTTTGATGGTGTCTTGCTCCAGTGCATCGCGAGTGAGATAGCGCAGTGTTACCGACTCCCCAGCGTTCCCCCAGTATGCTTCGTAGAGACGAGGAATCGTGGTGTTGGTGAGCTGGACGGACTGCCCGGTCTTCGGGTCGACTTCGTAGGTGTATCCGTTCTCTTTTGCGATGTAGCGCACAAAGGTCTTTCCGTCTCTTTCTACGACAGTCGCCCCCGCGGTCGGGATCGTGCTCAGTTGTCGGAAGAGCGGTTCTTCTGCGGCTCCTTCCGGTCCGTTTCCTCCGGAAAAAGAACCTCCCGGCTGGATATCTCCTCCCAGTGGTCGGGCAATCTCTTGGCCAAGTTGCCCGAAGAGTGAGGTGACCGAGCGAATCGGCGATGAAGGGCTATTTCTGGTGAAGAAAAGGTATGCGCCGAGTGCGATCACAAGAACTCCGACAATCGCGCTGACGATTATCCAGGTTCGTTTTGTTGCAGTATGTTGTTCGTCCATGGTGTAGGTGCTCAATTATTCTTCTACCGGCAAGGTCACACTCGAGGAGATGCGTCCTTCTTGTAAGATGCGCTTGGGGTTCTGGATTCGGAGATTCACATCGAATTGCTCGGCTCCCGTTCCGTTCTTGACGAGTTCCATGTTGGTCGGTTCCGCGCTTGTTTGTACGGTCTCGCCGTTGACATTCCATGAGTAGACCAGGTCCTTGTTGAGGTAGTTGTCGGTAGAGAAGAAATACGGCACTGCGCGGACAGAGAAGGTGTTCCCCACTCCTTTGGTAGAAGGGGTGAGCGCCCGGTGGAAGAGGGTCCCCAAGAGCGGTTGCTGCTCATAGAGGACAATCTTTGGGTTGTATCCGGGGATGTTCACTGTTTCCGCACCTTTCCATTCTGTGTTGGGGATGCTCACGTTGACCGTGACAGGCACTGACGAGTTCGGCCACCCGGAACGAATGAGCGTACTGCTCATCCCTAAGGCTTCCCCAAGTCCCTCGATGCGGTTGTAGGTCCATTTGTAATAAAAAGCGGAAGGACTGCTTGAGTAGGAGTTCTTTCGTGGGATCGCGGTCATTTTCACCATGCTCTTGAAGGTCGGGAGGGCTTTTCCTTTGTAGAAGGGAGGAGTATAGGTGTCTGCTTCCCAGAGGAGGTCCACTTCCGACGGCTCCACGATGAGTTGCTTGTTTAGGCGTACTCCATAGGTCGGAGTAATCACAATGTCGATTACTGTCGGCTCCCCGAGGTCTTTGGTCTGAATCGTAATATTTTTTTCGGCAACTCCCTGTTTGACCGGCTCCTTGTCTACGTACCATACAATCTCCGCAGTATTGAGATCCACAGCATAGGATTGCAGAGTGACCTTCACCTCCTGGTTGGGGCCGGGCGTGGTTGGAGTTGTAATGATCTTCACAAGATCAAGTCCTGCCGCAAACGCACTCATTGGGAACAAGAGCGCAACACAAGAAAGAGAAAGAAAAGTGGTGATTCGACGCATAGGATTAAATTCTTTTTGCTATGACGGAGGTTGCCGCACCTCCCAGAACGCTTGATTCGACTTTGCTGATTGCCCTTCCGATAATGAACGCAAACACAAAGGTGATTGAGGTAATCGGAAGTGCGTTTAAAACGGGCACTGCATCTATTATAGCCCCAATACTCATCACCACCAAGCGTAATGCGAACTTTCCTCCGGTGAACCAGAAATAAAAGAGGATCGTACCACCAATCGCCAGTGCGGCGAATTTACTGAGCACTTCGGAGAAGATCGCCAACGGGATGCCTACGACTGCGCCGATGACCGTGGCGGAAAGCCCGACACCGATCGCGTCGAGGAGGAGGGCTAGGAGGTCAAAGAGATCTTTGGAAACTGCTAATCCGAGGACGAGAAAAAAGAGGAGATTGCCGCCTTTGAGCGGAGGGCTACTGCGGCGTTCTTCTTGGGATACTCGGGTGCGGGTCACTACTTGCCGGGTCTTTTGGACGACCACCTTGTTTCTCGGGGTTTGGGCACGAGGGTTTCCGCTTGAAATCGCTCTGGTGTTGGTGCGTACGGGGGTCGGGGTGTATTGCGGAGATACAAGGTCGCTCTTTTGGGGGACAGAAACTCCGGAAATCGGCGCAGTCCCCACAGGTCTTCCTTGCGGTCCGGCAGGGCGATTGCCTCCCCCGGGTGCGGGTCGGTAGGAGCGATAGGAAGT
>CAYJDY010000106.1:0-2897 GCA_964369045.1 uncultured Candidatus Saccharibacteria bacterium | reverse complement strand
TCGGTTGACCCTACAGTAATAACAAATGACGGTACAGTGCAGTGGAAATGCCTTCACATTGAAGACAGAATCCCTTTTGTACTTGGCACATTAGAAGATGGTACGCCTGCCGTGTTTATGGATACGGCATATATCAAGAACGCGACAATCACTAGCGCAAAGATAATCACTTTAATTGCGGAGAAGATTGAAACAGGGGATTTAAACGCAGATTTACAGGTTAAGAATAAGTTATGGTATGGGTTTAATCTTCCTAATGGTGTTTATTATGATAAGGAAAATAACACTTATACAGCAGGTAAAACTGGATTTTATTTAGGGGTTGATGGTAGTAATGGCTTGCCTGTTTTTCATTTGAATACAGGTGTAGCTAATGGTAGTCGTAGTTTATATTTCGATGGGACTCAATTAAAACTAGAAAACATTGATTTAGTCAGTAGTGCCGATGGTGAATTTGACGACTTGGCAGTAGACTCATTAACGGCAAATAGAGCTTATGCTTTAGATTTAGGATTTAGAAATTTATTTGCTGTCAGTAATTATGTTCAGCTTGATGCAGAAGGTCGTCCGATTATTGATGACGTTGATGTTCGAAGTTATTTTTGTTGGATTTATGGGGCATCTAAAAAAGTAGAAATAGCATCGCCTTATGGACTTATTGGCTCAGGAAATCGCGGAGGGTTGCGTTTACAAACCTATTCAAACACAGGGATAGTGCCGTATGACTACCCTGATTCAGCCACTAAGTATCGGATGAAGAAAAAGGCTATCGCCTTTAGTGCTAAATTAACAACAACTTATCCAACAGGCTTTAATCCAGATATATCGGCATTAAGAATATACATCTTTGACGATAACGGCTTTCCTTTAAATTATGCAACGATAAGCCAAACTGACGCACAAACAGGCTATACAGGCGCGTACTTAGCCAAACTAGACCTAAGTTTTACGTCAGACGGTGTTGTTGGTGGTAGGTACGAAACGCAAACTGCATATTTTAAAAATTCTTCAGGCACTAATCTTTTTCAAGTTTCGTATGTTTACGGCGGGTACACAAGATCGATTGTAACTGTGTTGACTCCCAATAGAAAAGAGCTTTATATAACGTGCGATTCCGACAGTGAAGCATTGGAGTATTTAGGCACTAGAAGGCTTAAAATGGGCGTTGAATACGAGCTTTATGTCAATGCAGGCGGCGGTGATGATGATAATTATGGTGCGATCATTGGCTTGCAGTTTATGCTAATTGACAACGCCCTAAGTCTCAACGCCACAAACGATGTTTTTACTTGATTATTTCGTCACCAATTAAGTTTTATGATATATTAACCCTACTTTAGCCCCACTTTTTAGGGCAATAAACAGCTAACTAAATACCACTACTCGATTGAGTAAGGTTTTAGTTATGTCGCAACTCCAAAATATAACTGCCGATACACGCGAACATCTCAAAGCGTTACAAAATGAGATGTTGTCATGCACACAAAAATTAGAATTACCTCTCGTTCATTATTTCGTTAACGGTGTTTATGGCCGTGAAATCTTTATACCTGCTGGCGTTTTAGTCGCGGGTCGAATCCACAAGACCGAACATATCAGTATTATTTCTCAAGGCATTGTCGAAGTGGTGACGGATAACGTCATTACGGGCGAAGTCTTGCGCGAAACCTACGAAGCTCCCTACACATTCATATCGCCCATTGGCACTAAACGCATGGTTCAGGCATTGACCGATACCGTGTGGACTACCTTTCACAAATACGAAGGCGAGCAAATTGGCGAAGGCATGGAAGATGTTATGTCATGGCCTGACTACGAATCCTTTGAACAAAACCTATTAACCGAATCAGAAAAACCGTCATTACTTGACGAGGTGACATTATGACTATGGCATACGTAGCAGTTGGGGGAAGTGTTCTTTCCGCAGTTGGTGGAATAGCAAGCTCCAAGTCGTCCAAAAAAACAGCCAAACAAGCATTAGCTTTGCAGCGCGAACAGTTTGAATTTAACAAGAAACGCTATAACGACTACAAAACCATGTATGGCGGCCTAGAGCAGATGCAAGTTGATGCAGCCAACAAAGGCGTGGTTGCTGACTTAGGCGGCGTAACGTCTCGTGCCGTGGGTGATGTAGCTACTCAATTTACCAATGCCGAAGAAGCGCAACGTCGAAGCCAACAACGTATGGGGATTAACCCGAATAGTGGGCGTGCTGATGCTATGGGTCGGCAAATGGGCTTGTCTAAGGCATTGGCTATGGCAGGCAACATCACTACGAATCGTGAAGGTGAACGCCGTAATGCAGAACAACAAACATGGAATCGTCGCTCCGAAGTAAACCGTAATGGCATTGCACAGATGAATGGCTCGTTTGGTGATATGAACCAGTCTAGTAATGGCATGGTGAGCAGCCTCAATCAACAATCAGCACAACAAGCACAACAAGCTGGTGCATTGTTTGGCGCGGCAGGTGGAATTGCAGGTCAGTATTTAGGTGGATTGAAAGCACCGACAGTTGCGCCACAAATTGCGCCTACTGCTACAACTCCACAACAATTAAGAATTACGCCACAGGCTTTACCGCAATCTGTAGTGCCTTACACCGCTTACGCATAGGAATCAAATCATGGCTATTGCAGGTATCGAAGGTTTAGCACAGGGCTTTATGCAGGGCATGGCGATTAAACGCCAAAATGACCGCCAAGATGTATTGGACGCACAGAACCTTGAAAGGTTTGGCATGGATAAAGAACGCTTTGCAACTCAACAGGCGGCGAGTGCTTTTGATTTGCAGAACGCACAGACCAATGCGGCTAATGCGGCTACGGATAGAACGCGGGCATTGGGTATTCAAAAGAAGGGTGATGATTTTGAGGCTAATCTTGGCAGGATATTCG
>CAYJDY010000105.1:0-2907 GCA_964369045.1 uncultured Candidatus Saccharibacteria bacterium | reverse complement strand
AGCGTGATAGTGGTACTCGTTACTTTTTCTTCATGTTGGGGATCGTTATGCTAAAAGTCGATCCTTTTTCTATCTCACTCTCGAGCGTAATCTTGGCACCGATAAGCCGGGCCAACTTGGCAGTGACATAGAGTCCTAGTCCAGTACCGTTATGTTTTCGGGTTCGAAAGTCTTCGGAACGGAAGAACTTATTAAAGACTTTTTCTTGATCGGCTTTGCCAATGCCAATACCGGTATCGTGTACGGTAAACAATACTCCTTTTTCTGTTTGTTTGGCGCCAACTGTCACACTACCGTTCTCGGTGTACTTTATGGCGTTAGTGATGAAGTTCTGCAGTATCTCACGGACGTATAGTTGACTGGAGTGTAGCAACTCCAGCGTCTTGTCGATGCTGACGTGCAACTGCAATCCTTTCTCCTTGGCACTTGGCGTGTAAGCTTTCTGAAGTTCTGTAACCAGATCATGGACGTTAATATCCTCAGACTCTATATTTAGTTTGCCGCGTTCGGCGCGTGACAACATACTGAGGTCGTTAATCATGCCAGACAAAAATGTTACTTGGTCATAAGCTTGCTGTAGACTGCCGTCGATTTCAGGCACATGCCTATGTTTTTGGGCGATAAGTTGGGCGTTGCTCAGGTTTCCCTCGGCAATAGCTATTGGTGTGCGTAGCTCATGGCTCACTACGCTAATGAACTCATCACGCTCCTCTTCGAGTGATTTCTCATGGGTGATATCACGAAGAACTACTACGAATCCTTGGTCGGAGTTTTTCCCGTACCCTAGGTGTACCGGTGCAATGCTGATGTACAGATTTATATTGCTGCCATCCTCGTAAGTTATGCGATGGTCACGAGATACACTGGCGACACTACTGTTCTTTACAAGGTGAGTGATAGTGACATGCTTATTATCTTTGTCGACTAATTTCAGGATGCTTGTTAGATCGGCACCGGTCCCGAGCGTATTGAGGTTCAAGATATTTAGTGCAGCACCGTTATAGACAATAACTTTCATGTTTTTGTCGGTTGCTACCACGCCGTCAGCCATACTATTGATAAGGCTTGTTAGTCGTTCTCGCTCTAGGTTCTCGACTGGCTTTGGCTTTTCTTTTGCGACTGTTTTTTTATTTACCATTACCACTATTATGCCACAACAGTGTTATGACGGGAGCAACTTTCTTTAGATAGCCGGTTTGTATGCTCGTAGTTCAGTGCGCTTCTTCTTCGCGCCTGGTAATACCGTATCGAAGATCTCCCAAAATTCAGGTCCATGATGCAGAGCTTTCGTGTGCGTCAGTTCATGAAGCAGTACGTAATCGATCAGATCCCAAGGTAACTGCATCAGGAAAAAGTTGAGCGTAATGTCGCTGTTGCTACTGCAACTACCCCAACGAGCTTTGAGTTGACGTACGCTGACACTCTTGTATGAAAAGTCATATTTTTTTGCCAGGTCTGCCAGGCGTTTTGGTAGCAAATTTTCTGCCTGGGTTCGTAATGCTCGTTTAGCGATAGTTTGAGCCGACTTTTGTACTTCTGAACTTGCAGTACTTAATCCCTCGGGGTAGGTCACCCAGAGTTCACTACCCTTTTGCCGTGTAGTTGGTGACGTGGACTCGCTACTAGCCCGGAAGTAGATATGATGGAATTTTCCAATGGCTTGTCCGTTTTGAATACTGGTCACCGGCTGCATGTTAGCCAGTATCCAATCATGCTTGCTCCGAACAAAGGCTACGCCTGCACTATACGGTGCCCATTTGGGCATGGTCACTGTTATTTTGCCGTCACCTTTTATCGACAGACGTATCGATCGTGACTTGGCATGTTTTTGTAACTGAACTTCTCCGATTTCCGGAACAGTTATGAGTTTCATCGAATCAGGATGTTGCGACGAGTATTATCGACTCGACCACCGCGGAGTTGGTTTGGCACTAAGTTTACGAGACCAGGTTTTACCACACCATTAGATGCGTTATCGATGGCAATAGCTCCAAGTTCGTAGAGCTTCTTTATAACGGCGCTTCGCTGGGTGTTATAGGTATGTTTACCGCTAACAACCACGTAGTCTTCGTTCTTAGGGTTCTGCATAGTCTGTATGTACGAAGTAAAGCTGGCTTGAGTATAAGGCGCGGCATATTTGTCGTCAGATTTTCGTCGGTCGCGGTTCCCTAGTCGGGCATAGGCGCTCTCGGCATCGATTTGTAGCCAAACGAGGAGTTGTTCAGATTTTGTTTTACGAGCGATATTGCGGAGTTCGCGGCGTTGGGTGAATCGGGCTGCGTTAGTATCGAACACTACGCTGACGCCGGCATTCAGAAATTCCTCTGCCATATATAACATCAGGTGGTCGACAAGCTCGTTCTCTTGCTTGTCGTAACGAGGCTCGGTAAATAGCTCTCCACGGATTCGGTCGCCGTGCACATGTGCAGCATTAAGCGTCTCGCTAAGTTGCCGTGCGAAGTGTGTCTTTCCAGCCCCGGGGTAGCCGTACATCATTACAAATATGGGTTTGGTGGATGTAACTTTGCTCATATGTCTTACCATTGTATAGTAGACCCTTCTGGAAATAAACTCCTAAGGTGGTGTAATCCGTTTGAAACAAGCTCAACAGGTGACATTTTGACTAATTTATACTATTATTACACCTGTACATTTTGATCCAGAGTCCTCTAGTCTTGATAAAAAGGGCTCCCAAAAAAAACAAACGGCCCTCCCCGTAAAAAGAGAGGATTCTTTTTACGGAAAAGGAAGCGGCTGTTGCGTTTACTAATGTGGCCGAGCAAACTTGTTTTGTCGGCAGCACGGTAAACGCAGCATCACACGCTGACGCAGGGGTATAGTACAGCGGTTAGTATATGGGTCTCCAAAACCTAAGACCGTGGTTCGATTCCACGTACCCCTGCCAAA
>CAYJDY010000104.1:0-2938 GCA_964369045.1 uncultured Candidatus Saccharibacteria bacterium | reverse complement strand
GCCAACACCATCCTTGATGAATTCGACCCCAAGCTGCGCGAAGCCCTGTACCAGAACACCCAAGCCGATCAGGGCCAGAAGGATGTGGAAGGCATAGCGCCCACACTGCCAAACCTGCGGTTTCCGAATCTGGAAGGACCGTTCAAGTTCACCGACGAAGGCGCGGGCTACAAGCTGACGCTGGATTACGGCGTAGGCGGTGAGCGCAGCAACGTGACCATCGAAGGCTGCCAAGTCAACAACTTCAGCGCGGATTGTCTGGAAGGTGGAACCGTTGAACTGAGTTTTCGCGTGCAGATGACCGACCCGAGCGCTGACCTTATCGGCAAGCTGGGTGTGCAGGTTCAACACGAGATCGTTATCGACCTCGAAGCCCCGGTAGTGGCCGCACCCGCAACGGTTACCCCGATCAAAGGCCGTCAGAAAAAGATGACCAAGGACGAGGCCCAGGCGGCGGCACAAGAACTGTTCTTGGCGGGTGAAGACGCCAAAGACGCGGCTGCGCTGACGCACTGAGCGCCATGAACCAGATCCTCATAGCCTGTTTTGGATTGACGGCCATGTATTGCGCCATGGGCAATAACGCCCGGCTGCGCAAGTGGGCGCCCATCATCGGTTTGTGTGCACAACCGTTTTGGTTCATGGCCACGATCCCGAGCGGGCAATGGGGAATGGTCGCGCTGTGCGTGGCCTACACGCTGGTCTACATCCAGGGGATTCGGGTTCAGTGGGGTAGGGCATGAAAACCCCGAACGACACCCATACCCAAGACATGCACCCCGACGGATACCCAGCTTTCGATCTGGATCCCGAGGACGCATGGCCCACACCCGAGCCACTGCCGGAATGGAAACCCAAGCAGGAAGCCGAACCGACGCTGCGGGAATGGCTTTTTGGGCTGGTGCGGAAATGAGCAACCTAATCCGCCTGCCACCCACCACAACCATGACTGCACAGCAGGCGCTTGATTCTGCCCTTCTGGATACTGAGTCCGACCACCTCAAGGATGTGCTGATCATCGGATACACCGAGTCAGGAGATTTGTACGTCCGGTCAAGCCGCCTGACATGCGCCGAAGCCTTTTTTCTGGCAAGCAAGGCCGCACGCTGGGCGCAGGAAGGGGGCGTGTCGTGAAAACCAGCAGCATCCTCGTATGCCCCATGGTCCCACTTCGCCAGATACCGGCGAACGAGGTAGACGTGATCCGCCGCTTTCTGTTCCAAAACATGCGGGGATTGAGCGAACGCGATGACAAGCGCTGGCGCCGCCTGTGGGGACGGTTCTGGGCAGCCGAACCTGGCGAAGGCTTCCAGATCATGGTGGCGCAAGAGCGCAGCGGCCCTTTTCACCGCCGCCACCGGGCCTTGCTGGAGAAGCTGTTTGCCAGCCAAGAGCGATTCCGCCACATCGACGCCCTGCACGACTGGATGAAGGTCGGCGCCTATTGGGTGACATGGGAAGAGGGCAAGACTGGGAAACCCGTTGCCAAACCCAAGAGCACCGACTTCGAGAGTTGCAGCGAAGACGAAATGAGGGAGGCCCACACCGCCATGGTGGACTACCTGCACACCGAAAGAGCACAGCGATTCCTTTGGAAAAACATCAAGCCAGTCATGCGCGCCGACATGCTGGAAGCCGCACTTCAACCACCTGAAATCCGTTAACCACCACTGAAAGACCACCATGAAACTCACCACCCTAATCCCCTTCGCGCTCGCCCTGGCCATCAGCTTTTCTGCCCATGCCACGCGCCAGCCCGACCACTGCAAGCCCGAACCAAAACCGCGCGACCCGCCGGCTGTGAGCAAGCCGGAGCCGAAGGCACCTGCAGCCAGGTCCCCGCAGAGCCGCACGGATACCGTTGACCGGCCCTGCGACCGACTGGTGGATGTTCCTATCTGGTGCCCTAGAAAGTAAACAGGAAGCAATCGAAATGGCCACGTGGCATGAGCGGCTTCAAGAACATCTATTCGAGGTACAGCTGCAAGCACAACTCGAAAAGGCGAAAAACGTACTTGAACTGCTTCGCAACGATGGCCTTTTTGTGAAACGGCGCGGAGAAAAAATTGCTGTCAGCCCGGCCAATAAATTGACGGAACAGCACAGGGAGCTAATCCGCGAAACGAAGCCGAGTTTGATAGCGGTTCTTGTAATCGAAGAAAACACTAAACGTAGGTGAACCAAGACATGACAGTAATGCGCAAAGAACTGAGGGAAATGCTCCAGTGGTGCCTGAAGCAGCCGGGGAAATTCCGCAGCAAAGATGCCGAAGCGCATTTCGGAGAACACCAGACCACAGCAGGACAAAAGCTCAAGCGGCTGGAAGAACAGGGCTATCTGAAGCGCGAAAAGGTGAGCCAGATCGTCCAGTACCTGACCGTGATCAACCGCGAACAGGCCGAAATCGCCGCCGAAACGGTATCACCCACAGCGCACCGCAATTCTCAGCGCAACCGCAAAAGGCAGCACAAACCAACTGTTTTCGCCCGGGTGAACTCCATATTTTCGGCTGCCCAGCAGATTTAACCGACGTGCCAGCGGATCTGACACACACCTTTAGTAACAGGAGATTTCAAATGACAGCAGCAGTAGCTTTACCCGAATACAAGTCCCACAAGACCGTTTTCGCCGCCAAGATCACCGAACTCAGAGGGAACGGCAATCCTGACATGCCCGACCTCGTGCTGGGTGAAATCGGTGGAATCGTAGCCATGCTGCCGGACTGGCACCAGAAGCACAACCCAAAAGTCGGGGGCTACTTCGTCCAGTACGCAGATGGCTACCAGTCCTACAGCCCGGCTAAGGCGTTTGAAGAGGGGTACACCCCAGTGACCGGTAATGTCGCCGCCCCATCGTCCGATTCCGCCATCGAGCAGGAAATCCAAGCCAAAGGCCTGACGGCACCGCGCGTGACGCCTGAACAGATCGCATCCGTGAT
>CAYJDY010000103.1:0-3005 GCA_964369045.1 uncultured Candidatus Saccharibacteria bacterium | reverse complement strand
CGTCGATCAGGACGGTGCGGCCCTTCTTGGCCAGCTCGCCCGCCAGGTTGGTGGCGATGGTGGAACGGCCTGCGCCGCCTTTCACTTGGATGATGCCGAAGACCTTGGCCATCTTGGCCCTTTTCGTTGTTGAGCTTCTCAGGCGTTAGCCATGGCTCTGGTGGTGGTGGCCGGTGCCGGATCGTGGGCAAGTCGCAGACTTGTCCACAGTAGGCGCCGAGCAACTACAGGAGCTTTTGATACAGGAACAACTACAGGTGCTTTATAGGCGCGACCGTTTATGCGTACGGGCGCGACCGTTTATGCGTAGATCAGGCCCGAAGGCGCGACCGTTTATGCGTGGATAAGTGCTGATATCCACAGGCTTTATGCACAGGCCACAGGACGCCACAGGACGCGCTACACGGCCCGCCACGGCCATCAGGCTAGTCCCCATGCCTGCGGTCATGTGTCGGCCTTCCTGCGCGCGATATGCGGCTTGGACGGCTTCACCAGCAGCCCGGTGTCGGTCGCCGCCAGCCGCGCCTCGGGATAGACCAGCGTCACCTTGCGTAGCTCGGCCAGGAATGCCGCCTTGAAGTCGCGCACCCGCCCGTACTCGGCGCCGAACTGGACGGCCAGGGCAGGCCACGGGATGGTGCTGTCCCGCTTGGCGTAGCTGGCCCGGTAGGTCAGCCAGCAGTAAATATCCAGCGCCATGGGAGATCGTTTCAGCGCGCGGATGGCCCGAAGATCCACAGGGATGGGATGCTCGGTCACCTCCCGGTAGAACCCCTCGGTCAGTGTGACTGTGGACTGCCACAGGCCGGCTTGGTCGGCAGACTTGGAATCCCACCAGAGCATGGACTTGTCGGCCAGCCGGTAGCCGGTCTCGGCGAACTTCTCGGCGTCGGCGTAGCTGGCGGAGATCGTGCTGGCGAACAGGCGCCGACTCTGGTCTTTTAACCTGCCGACCGTTCCCCAGCGCCCGCCCGTCGGCACCAGCTCCAGCTCGCGCATGAACTTGGACAGGCTATCTCCCAGCACCAGCTCCCGGCTCTGCGTCCGCACGGCCTCGGTGGTCATCCACGCCAGCAGGATGCGCGGCACGGTGCCGTAGGGCAGCCCGATATGCGATGGCGCCAGCAGGGTCAGCGTGTAGGCGCCGTTGCGTCTGGTGAACTCTGGCCCGGTCACGCGCTTGTGGGGCAAGGTGGCCTGCACCAGCGCCCGCGCCATGAACCCCAGCGTCCCGGCTTCCTGCGCTTCCTCGGCCTCCATGGCCAAGGTGTCGGCGATCAGCTTCTCGATGGCGTCGCCCGGTTTCCTTCTGGCCATCATGCGTCCTTATCTGTGCGGGCAAGTATGCCGTCATGGTGTCGCCCTGCGCTCTTGCCCTTGTTCCTGAAAACCCGCTTTTGATCTTCCCCAGATCTCAGGCCCGAAGGTTTGCCAAACCGACAGGCTTGGGTTTCTCGCGCTCTTCCCGCCGTGTGTTCCCACAGCAGGATTGAAAGTGATTGAACGGAATTGGAGGGTATTGAAAAGCATTGAAGGGTACGCCTTAGTCTTCCCACTTCTCGTAGGTGGTCGACGCCATGCGCTTCTCGCGCGCCAGCTCGTCCAGCACGACCTTGAACTGTGCGGCTCGGGCATCTTGGTCACCCGTCGTTGCAGGCGCCTCCATGTCGGGCTCCTCGGTGCTGGCCGGCTTCTTCGCCTTGGTGGTCGGCATCTGGAATGGCCCCATGTCGTTGGCCGCCCGAATGGCTTGGATGAACTCGACCGCCTCGGCGTTGTTTTCGCGGATGCGTGACCAGGTGCGGATGACCCCATCATTCTTGGGATTGGCCACCCGGAACCGTGGCCGGAAGACCCCGACGATCATGGCCCCCTGCCCTCGGCGCACGATGGCCGCATAGGCGTTGGCGCCGACTGGTCGCTCTAGGTTGCCTGCGGTATTGGCGGTGATGGCGCCCAGCCCATGCTCGCCGTCTGGTGCGTGGCCATGCTCACAGCGCGCGCCCAGCTCGTAGAGCGGCTCGGCATCGTGGGGAATGTCCAGGTACTCGCCGCCGCTGGAAAACGTCTTCTTCTCGCCGTTGCGGTTCAGCACCAGCACGGCCTCGTAGAACAGCCCGGAAACCTCCAGCAGCTCCAGCGCCCGCCAGTACTTTTCGTGGCCGTCCTTGCCGCCGCCCGTGATTCGGTCATGCATCTTGGCGATTGGCCCGTCCCGCTTGCCGAAGATCATCAGCCCCCCGCCGTCCAGCTTCCTATTGGCGTAGATCATCCCCTCGCTGTCACCCATGGGCGGATATCGCACCCATGGCCCGGTATGCGGATTCACCCCGCCCCAGGCTTCCATGTCGGTCTGGGCGTACATGGTCAGCAGTAGGCGTGCCGCAACGTCGCCGCCATCCTTGACCTTCTTCATCGGCTTGGTGAAGGCGCCGAAGCCATCCACAAGCCCCGCGCCGAACCAGACCCGTTCCGCCAGCGGCTCGCCGAAGTCAGGCAGCACATGGCGAATGGCGCCGCGCTCGGTTGGCCCATCGGGCAGGATCTCGCCGGTCTCCTCCAGCCAGCCCGCTGCCGTGTAGAGAATCGGCCCCAGGTCGGTGACCTGCTCGATCATGTCGTGGGACTTGCCACTGCGCCCGTTCGATACCTTCTCGACCTTCTTGGCCCGGATGGTCAGCAGCCGCTCGATGGCCTTCTCGATGGCCTTCTTGTTGCCGCCCGTGTTGGTGCTTATCGCCTTCACCGATGCCCTCGTATAGATCCCCGTGGCCTCGGTGAACTTCGCCAGAATCAGATAGGCGCAGATCTCGTAGGCGGTGGCCTTGGCGTCCAGCAGCGCCTCGATGGCCACGCGCGGCACACAGAACGATGCCGGCGTCCCCTTGCCCTTCTTCTTGCCGGCTTCGGTGCCATCTGGCGCCGTTGCATCCATGTCCACTCATCCCCCTTGGCCATCTTGGCCCTTTGGTGTCGGCGTTAGCCGTAGGTCTTCTCGATCCCCG
>CAYJDY010000102.1:0-3022 GCA_964369045.1 uncultured Candidatus Saccharibacteria bacterium | reverse complement strand
CCTGCAATAATACTTGTAATGGTTTCTCCAGTGGCTTTAGAAGCATAAGCAACTTGTCGGCCTTGCTGATGACCAGCAATACAAGACATATTGGCTTTTCTTAACTGAGCCCCAGCAGTGGCCGCAGGACGGCCAGCAACACCTGTAACAAAGTAATGACAGTAGGCAATGTTATCAATAATAACAGGCTGCAAAAAAGGATAAACTTCCCATCCCCGTTCTCGGTATCTTAAGTCTTCAATCCCAATGGTACCGTCGAGTTTAGGATCGTTGTTAGTTGCTCGTAGAATTCGTTCTTCGTGATTACCAAGGGTGAGGACCAGTCTGGGAGTGTAAAGAGCATGTTTAGTCTTTCGCATCTTTGCGTTATACTCTTGGATTGGTGCCAGCAATGCATCCATAGCTGCATGCGTAGCTTGAATGTCATCTCTATATCGTCGGCCTTCAAAAGATTTCTTACCAACGTCATAGCTAGACAGGCTAGGCATATCCGCAAAATCCCCGATACACACCACCACATCAGGCCTTTTGGATACAATGTAGTTTCCAATTGCGCGTAAGAAATCTGTACTATCTCCAGGTCTAATTTGACAATCAGGTATTACTAGGTGTTTCATTATTGGACAGTTGTAGGTAACTCCATTTGAGGGTCTTCTTTCTTAGCAGAGACAGCAAATGCTGTAATCATCCCTGAGGCAGTAAGAAAGTTAATAGCAAACTGTAGTAGGCTTTGAGCCTCTTCTGGACTAACTAGTTGGGTAAGCTTGACACTTCCGTCATCATTAAATACGGGTACTTCAATTACTTTCATTTATTTTCCTCTTTAGTTTTTTTCTTGTGGCAAGGTTTACAAACCGTTTGATAGTTTGACCTATCACAAAACATACGCTCAATGAAAGTATTCCAATCTACGAATCCCACCTTGGGGTCCACTACAGGAATAATGTGATCTACTTCCACGTCTTTGTTAGTAAACTCTTTCTTGCATAGGTTACACTCGTAAAATTGAGCTAGTCGGCCAGAGGCAGGATTAATTTTCTTTTCTGTCTTTGATTCTTCTAGCGTCTTGAACTTAGCGGGCCACTTACGTGACCCCCATCGCAGAGTATTTACAATGAATCCGTGCTTTCTTCCTTTTGTCCATTCATCCAAGCTGACCACCTTTCTGTTACGTCGTCATTCATTTTACGCCAAATCCATAGACACTTGGCATTGACAGCCATCTCTTCGTAACACGAATAGAGGTCAGATATAGCATGAAAGCGTTCTTCTTCGGAGGGATACTGTAGTAGCAGCTTGTGGGCCGCAACAGGACCGCATCCTCTAACTCCTTTGATATTGTCAGTACCGTTGTCACCAACAATAAGCTGATAATAAAAGTTAAACAGAGCTTCGTCATCAGTTACCTCATAATGTTCTGGGGCTCTAACGACTTTACCAAGGCGGGTGATACCCCAATGATAATGCAGCCCTGGAATCATGTTAATGTCTTTGTCGATGTGAGCAATCATTGTTGAACCAGGAGGGGCGGCCATTTGCTGCACACCAACCATATCGTCCGCTTCACAACCATCGGCTACATTGGCCTGCCAAGCAGTTTGTAAGTGCTCTTTCAGAGGAACATACCACTTAGGGATATGCTGTTTCTTACGTTGTGCTTTGTATTCAGGGTAAATATTATACCTGAAATTAGTGTTGCCTGTCAACCATAATTCATACTCATCTGCTTGGGTTTCATCTAAAATGCGACGAACCATGTCATCACACCTACTCTGAGCTACCCAAAACTCCTGGTCATCCGAGGATGCTGCAGAAGCAAACGCTACTGAGTCACTATCAATAAGGGTTTTCATACCTTCATACTTTCTGTCCCATGTTCTGTGGTGTAGTGTACTTCTGCAATACCGACAGAACGAATGAGTGACATGCAAGCACTACAAGGGCGAGCAAGGCCAACAGCCCCGCCTCTAGTAAATCTGGTGACGTAAAGCTCTGCACCACTTAGGTCTTCCAACCTCCGTTCTTTAAGTAGCTGTAAAATTGCAGCCGCTTCGGCATGAAGAGTGTTAGTTTTTGTGACACTGCTTGATCTAAGCTGGTTAAACCCTGTTGCAAGTATTCGATGACCTTTGACAATTGTCGCTCCTAGTTTGTGCTGATCGTGTTCGCTTTTAGCTGCCTGCTTAAAGGCAATTCTGAAACTCATCTGGAAGTTTCACATTTTCTGGACAATTAATAAACATAGGAGCAATCTGCTCTGGAACATACCCAGCTAATCCACATCCAATTGGAGTGACATTAAACGTATACATTGGGTGACGTTCTGCAAAGTCTAGAAACTCCATAACGTGTTTACTAATCTCATGCAATGAGAGTGTTTCTGAAGGAGTGGCTTTTGTTGGAATAGCATAACTATTCCCTTGTAAACCTACTCCTTTTCCTAAGACCGCTCCATATTGCCTTCTAGCTGCTTTTGCTGCACCTGCTCCATGAATACCCTGTAGATTACTACCAAAAACAAAAATCTCACGCATAATCTCTATGTCTATGTTTCTTAGTTAAGGTGACTCGTACATACTTGCCCCCATCGGGGGCGTATTTAGAAACACACCTAACCGTAACACCATGAACCCAGGCCCAAGCATGGGCCGCATCAATAATATTCTTAACTGCTTTGCCGTGTAGGCTGTCAGTCTCCACCCAATCACCTGTTTGGGTTAAATGGGTGGAGAAAGCATACTTATCAGTTGGAAACTTCCCCGTTACTTCCGTAGGTCGTTTCCATTTACGCTGCTGCTCAATACGGAACATCCTTAATTTCCGGATTAGCAGCTACCAAGTCTTCTGCTGTGTCGTCACTATATACAAAGTCCACAAATTCTTGGGCAAGAGCAACAATGTCCTCTGCCTTAAGGGGTGCCTTAGCACCGGGGGTTAACGCAGCAACCGCGTTGGAGATAGAACTCTGACGAACAATGTGTAGCTGACGTACTTGACGCTCCTCACGGGTTTCATACTGGCT
>CAYJDY010000101.1:0-3038 GCA_964369045.1 uncultured Candidatus Saccharibacteria bacterium | reverse complement strand
TTCAGGGCTTCCAAGCCCGTTGTGTACTCGTCTGTGGTCGGCGTAACGCCGGGGCTGATCTGTGAAATCAGCCGCATTGCACGGTCGATAATGCTTGACGCTGTTACTGCTGTTCCCGTCAGAGTCACTATCGTTGGCATTGCTTACCCCTTGGGCGGTCGCCCGCGCCGTGCTTGTGTGATTTGTGTGACTTCGGTTGGCTTTACTACATCAACCGATTCCTTGATCTTTGGCTCAACTTTCCAGCCGTGTTTTCTGTTCCAATCCACTTCCGAGCCAACGGCGTAAGTAATGCCGTGTTCGGGATGACTCATTCTTACTGGCATAAATAGCCCCTAAGTCCCGCCCCCTTTCGAGGGCGGGAGTCCACTCATTAAGTGGTGGTGAACGGAGTAACCATCGTGCCAGTACCAATCACGATGCCGCTGATAGCCCACTTCGTAGAGCTGATGGCTGTCAGTGTGTAGCACTCGCCAATGAAGCCGCCTTTGGTGTCGCCGTCGCAAGTGATAGCCGCGATGGTGGTTCCGTCAGCGGTGAAGATGTCACCGGAGGTTGCGATGTTTGCATCACCCGAAATCACCGCGCCTACCATGAACTGTGACGCAACAGCAGCGGTCAGCACCTTGTAGGAGTTGGAAGTACGGGTAACGGTAGCCAGGAACGTGAACTTCATTCCTTCAACCGGAGTAGGCAGGGTGTAAACCACGCCAGCAGCGCGATCCAGCAAGCACAGTGCGCCGGACTCTTTAGCAAGCAGAGTACGGGTAGCACCAACGCTCTGAATCACCTCGCGGTGAGCGCCAAACTGGAGCGAACCAGTCGGGCCGTGGAAGCCTACTTGTTCGATGTCGGTAGGAGTTGCCATGATGTATATCCTTTCGTGTTGGTTAGATTAGCCGCCAGCCGCGCCAATCATCCGGCAAGCAAACTGCGGACGGAGAGCGGCCATACCGTAAAGGATGTCGATACGCATCAGCAATTCGTTGTTCCGAATGTCCGAACCCATCCAGGCGCGCAGGCTCAAGCCGTCCTTGGTAACGCGCACGCATTTCTGTGCATCGTCCAAGATCGGCAGGGGCGCGGTGATGAACTGATAGGCGTCCTTGTGGTACATCAGGTTTTGCACGTAGTTGGTCGAGAGGTTGCCAACGAAGGTGATGTCATCGTTGTCGGTCGGCTGACCAGATACGTTCTGGCGGGCATCGGTGGTGTCCCAATAAATCGCCGGGGTAAACACCAGATTGGTTGTGGTGCAACCAGCGCCGCAGACGAACTGTTGCAGATGCGGATAAGCGGCTTTGGTTTCAGGGTGAACGGCGTAAGTGCCTTCGATGGTGAACACCATGCCCTCAACCGGCGCAACGGTGAAACCGTCAACGGTCAGGGAGGTGATACCGTTAACCAGCGAACCGGCGTTGATCTCACCGGCTACGTCGCCAGAGTTAGGCATCGACCACATACGGTCGTTCTCGTACCAGTCAGCCATACCCGTGCGACCAATCATGCCCTCACGATACTGCTCTTTGATCTGAGCGGAATCCTGGAACAGACCTTTCAAGCCGTTGACCAAGCCACCCATCGTGACGGAATCGGCTTGAACGAAGCGATTGCCGTCTTTCGGGGTTGCGCCCTGGTTCAGCTTGGCGCGGGCAGCAGACGGAACAACCAGATCGGTCAGCGGGGTACCAGCGGTTCCTGCGACGTTCCACGTTGCCTTGGTGCAGTAGGCAATGAAGTCCGATTCGATGGCCGACACAAGGCTGGAGATAGCCGGTTGGATGTACTTGCTGGACAGGTCATCGAAAGCGCCGTCGTTGTCAACAGACTGGATCAACTCCTGCATATTGAAGCCCATGTCCACGCCGTTCAGCGTAGCCACGGTCACGGTTTGCGTGCTTTCGTTCTGCTCTTGCACCGCCATAGCGTTACCGACGCGGCGGGTGTACTGGTTCGGGTTCTTGACGCGCAGGGTAGAGCCGTGCGGGGAACCACGTCCGTTGAATTTGAAATCTTCGTCGTACTGACGGTCAACGGTAGGGATGAACTGCAACTTCTCGTGCGCGATGCGGAGCGATTCTTTCGCTACCAGATCGGTTACCTTAAAAATGTTTGACATGACAATTCCTTAGAGGGAGTTACCGCCTCTTGGCGGCGAGTCGCTTTCGCCGGTATTCCGCAAATTCGTCATAGTTCATGTCGGTAGGTTTCTTGCTCACCGATGACTTGCCGTTATTCGGGACAATGGGCGCAGGCGTTTTAGTAGGGCTTGGAGGTGCCGTCAGCGTCCTTTCAAGGTCTCGGATTGCGTATGCTTGGTCGAAGTCATCCATCGCGGCGATACGTTCGCGTTCGTCAGGGTTCGCGCCGAGGTAGTAGTACAACTCCCCGGTGTGCGCTGACTTGAGCATGGCGGCCTGCATTGCTGGTGGCGCGTCATAGCTGTATGCGACCTCATCAAAATCATCGTATTTCGCCTTGGCTGCTTCAACCTTTGGCCGGATAGCGGCGGCGCGTTCCTTAAATGCGCGCTCCTGCTGTTGGGCCTCGCTTTCCTTACGAACCCCCTTCAACGCCTCGTTAACCCGAAAGTCGGTCAAAGCCTTGATGTAGGTTTCGTAGTCTTGAAACTGTGCTGGTGTTGGCTCTCCTGACGGTTGAGCCGGTTGAGGATTCAGCTTTGCTTGCAGCGCATCGCGTTCCCGCTCTGCATACTCCGCACGCAATCTGGCTTCCACCAACTTCTCTGCTCGTCTGGATGCTTGTGCCTTCTCTTTCTGAACGATCTTGTTGACCTCAGATTGCGTCAACGTCTTTTCAGGAGCGGCTTCCGGCGATTCCCCCTCTGGTGGGGCGTCAGTCACCTCTGCCGTTGGAGGGGACTCTGGCGTAGCTACGATGGCCGCTACTGGCGCTGCTACTTCGACGGGTGCCGTCGATTCAATATCTGACATACATTGCTCCACAAGGAAGCCCCACTTTGCCGAAGTGGTACGGACACTTTATACTAAAATACAGCAAATGCAAGCATTTTCTGC
>CAYJDY010000100.1:0-3093 GCA_964369045.1 uncultured Candidatus Saccharibacteria bacterium | reverse complement strand
TTGATGATAACGACGATGTCCGGGGGTGCCATGCGTCGGCGAGGCTAACGCGGCGGCTCGAGCGGGCCGCGAACCGGGCGGGGCCTTCCCTCAGAGGAGGGAGCGGAGCCAGTCGGTGATCGTGTGCATCTCGAGCTCTTGCGGGATCTGGTCGTGATTTGGGCTGTCCTCGAGGAACGTCGTGAGGAGCGAGCTCGCGCCGGCGGTCGCCATCGCGGTCACGAGCGGGGGGACGTTGAGGGCGGCGGGGACGATCCAATCGGACGCGCTGTAGTGGTAGCGGATCGGGCGGAGCGCGGCGGCGTTGAGCGGGATGAGCCCGTCAAGGTCGACGCCGGCGAGGTTGGCGGTGGCGTTGTTCGCCTGGCTGCCGACGAGCGCGGCGGCGGCGCTGTAGATCGCGCCGACTCCGTAGAGGTTCACGGGCGTTCCGTAGTTCGGATGCGTCGGGTCGGCGGCGCGGGTGGCGGTCATGCTGATCGGGGCGGAGGTGACGAACGCTCCGAGACAGTCGGGGTCGGGGCCTCCGCCGAGCCGGAAGTCGACACCTCCGGTGATGAGGCCGGTGGCGTTGAGGTCGCGGGTGACCATGGCGCCGAGCGCGCAAAAGCCGGCGCTCGAGTGCCCTCCGACGAACGTCCGGGCGGCGTCGATTCCGTAGGTGCCGGCGCCGGCCTGCAACGTCCGGAGCGCGGTCTTGACGTCCTTGATATGGCTGGGGAACTTGCCGTTGTTGACCGCGTCGTAGGTGTCGGTCGTGACGTAGCTGGGGTTCACGCCGGCGGAGGCGACGGCGATGCCGGCGGCGAGCATGTTGTCGCGAAACTGCGGGTTGATCGCGGCGGGGTTGGTGCTGAGGAAGTAGTTGAGTTGCACGAACAGGAGGACGGGCCAACCGCCGGCGGGGGCGCCGGTCGTCGGGGTCCAGAGTCGGAACCACTGCCCGGACTTCGCGCCGTAGCTGACGTCAACGTAGCTCGAGGCGGGCGGTACCACTTCCCTCGAGGCCAGCGCGGACCGGGGGCCGGTGTCGGCGAGCATCGCGGCGAGCGACGTCGCCACGGTCGCGCCGTTGGTGGCGATGTAGCCCTCGATCGTCACGGGCTGTTCGGTGGTGCCGTCCCACTCGGCGGCGCGCCACGGGGGGAGGGCGTAGAGGAAGTTCGGGAACGAGCCTCCGCCGGTCGCGTCGTCCCATACGTGAATGGCCGAGAGGTGTTTCTGCGTCGCGACGTGGCTGCCGGAGAACGCGCCGAGGGTGCCGAACGAGACGCGGTCGGCGGCGACGGCGGCGGGGGTGCGGGTGATGCTGACGACAGTGCTCGAGCTCGTGCCGAGGCGCACCTCGAGCGTGACGGCGCCGGCGGTAACGGACACCTCGAATCGGGCCGGGTTGTTCGTCGACCACTGGTAGGAGGGGACGGCGCCGATCGGGTTTCCGTTGGGGTCGACGATGGCGATTCTGAACACGCGGCCGTAATCGTGCGGCGGGTCCCACGGCCAGAACGGGTAGCTGCCGTCCCCATAGATCATCAATCCCCAACGGCGGGTGGCGCCTTCCATCGCCCAGAAAACTCGGTCGTCCATGAACACACCGGGGAAGTCGTAGACCGACATCCACCACGACGCGGAGTAGGTCGACGTCGTCGAGCCGAGGCCGAGGGCGAACGAGCTCGCTCGGCCGACGTACGGGTCGATGCGGAGGCACGGCGTCGGCATGAGCGACGACGGCGAGGCGACGATCGGGAGGCCGGTGAACAGGTTGCCGGGCTCGGGATAGGTGTGCTGCTCGACGATGCGGCCGAGGTCGCGCCGGCCGCACACTGACGGGAGGACGTTGGGGACGGCGGTGGCGTCGATGCCCTCGAGGTTCAGTCGGGCGATGAGCGTCATGGGCGGCGGAGGACGATGTCGCCGGCGATCGACGTGCCGGGGATCGCGCCGGCCGACGACAGGATGATGATGCCGTTACCTCGAGGGCCGGTCGCGCCTGTCGGACCGGTCGGACCGGTCGGGCCGGGGACCGTCGACGCTGCGCCGGCGGGACCCGTCGGGCCTGCAGGACCGACGGGACCGGTCGGGCCGGGGACCGTCGAGTCGGCGCCGGGAGGGCCGGGGACGCCGGGCGCTCCCGCTGCGCCTGCCGGTCCGGTGGCGCCGGCGGGGCCGGTGGGTCCGGGAGGTCCGGCGGGGCCGGCTGCGCCGTCGGCTCCGTCGTTTCCGGGGACGCCGGGAGCTCCGTCCGCGCCAGCGGGGCCAGCGGGGCCAGCCGGGCCGGTGGGGCCGGCGGGGCCGGCTGCGCCTGGTGCTCCGTCGGCGCCGGCGTCGCCCTTCGGTCCGGTGGGTCCGGTGGGTCCGACGGGACCTGTCGCGCCGTCCGCGCCGGCGGGGCCGGTGGGACCTGTCGGGCCGGGCGCGCCGTCCTCGCCGGGGTCACCCGCGATTCCGGGCGCTCCGGGGGCACCGGTGGCGCCTGCCGGGCCTACGGGGCCAGCCGCGCCAGCGGGGCCGGCGGGACCTTGCGGGCCTTGTGGGCCGTCTGAGCCGGTGTCTCCGATGCCGCCTTGAGGGCCGATCGGGCCGACGGGTCCGATCGGGCCGGCCGGGCCGGTGGGTCCGGGGCTGCCCTGAGCTCCGGGGGGACCTTGAGCTCCGGTCGCTCCGGGCGCGCCTGCGGGGCCAGCGGGTCCCATCGGGCCGGCGGGTCCACCGGTGCGGACGGCGACGCGGGTCTGTCCTCGAGCGGCGACGCCGGCCTCGCCTCGAGGGACCGTCTCGAGGGGGCCGGCGAGGATCGACCTGAGGGCGTCGGTGTCGCGGATGACGTGGACGTGAGGCCGGCCGAGGAGAGCGGCGGTGACTTCGGCGGTGAATGTGCCGGTGAGCTCGTGGTTCCCGGTGCCGCCACGCGTGAGCGCGACGGTATGGGTCACGGGAGCGCCGGCGGCGCGGCGCACCTCGAGGACGTACGTGCCGACGGCGAGCGGGGTGGGGGTGCCGTCCTCGAGCTCGAACTCGAGGACGAACGGGAGGGCGTCGCCGGCGGTGACGTAGATGGGGAACGGGGCGGCGCGCCCGTCGATGCCGGCGACG
>CAYJDY010000099.1:0-3099 GCA_964369045.1 uncultured Candidatus Saccharibacteria bacterium | reverse complement strand
GTTTCCTGTTCCACCATGCCGAACGGTTTAACCGCCAGATCACGTTCGTGGCTGCCTACCGGCTTGCCCGGGAGACTGGAGCCAACCCGGAAGCCGCGTTCGAACAGGCCACCAAGGCGACCTATGACGGCCACTTTGACTACGCCGCGTCCAACCGGCCCCGGGTGATGCAGGGTAACGCCGCCAAGGTGCTGCTGCTGTTCAAACAGTACGGTCAAAACATGGTCTACACCCTGACCCGTCAGGCACAACAGGCCATGAATGCCGAAACGCCTGAACAGCGCCGGGAATCCCGCAAGGCTCTGGCCGGGCTGCTGGTGATGCACGCTGCCGGTGCGGGTGTGCTCGGGCTGCCGCTGGTGGGCACGCTGTTAGCGGCTGCCTCCATGATGGGCGGAAGCGACGATGAACCGTGGGATGCTGAAGTTGCACTGCGCAATATGCTGGCTGACGCCTTTGGGCAGAAGCCTGCCGAAGTGCTGGCGCGCGGGCTCTCTCGCCTGACGCCATGGGACATATCCGGGCGCGTTGGCCTGGACAAGCTGATCCTGCCGGACATCCAGGAAGGGCTCGAAGGCCAGCGACTGGGCGAATCCGTCATGGCGGCCGCACTCGGACCCGTGGCAGGTATTGGTATCAACGTGACCCGCGGGATGCAGGAAATCAGCGAAGGACACCTGGGGCGTGGCATCGAAACCATGATGCCGGCTGCTTTCCGGGCACCGCTGAAGGCTCTGCGGTACGAAATGGAAGGCGCCAAGGACAAGACCGGCGTGATGATCAAGGACGAAGTGGGGCTTGCTGGTGTTGCTGGCCAGGCGCTGGGCTTCAGCCCGTCAGAGGTCCGCAACGCCACCGAAGGCCGCAGCGCAATCTATGCGGCCGACAAGCGCTTGATGGCTCGTCGTAGCGAACTGATGGCCCAGTATGCCCAAGCCCTGATCGGCAAGGATACGGAAGGGGTTGCTGAAGCGATGGCGGAGATCCGGACGTTCAACGAGAAGAACCCGAATCGCCGGATCAACGGGATGCAGCTGGCGATCAGCGTGAAAAACCGCAATCGCCGGGTGAACGAGGCTGCCGACGGCGTGTATCTACCCAAGAAACGCCGGGATATGGTCGAAGAGGGAAGGTTCGCCGTCCCCCAGTAGGGTTTGATTCAATTCGACGGCATGACGACCATGGGGGCATCAATTCCCCATGGAGCCCCCGCATGTCGAAGCTGACCGAACTTGCCTTTGCCCAATTCATTTCTGCCGATGGCGATGTCCCGACTACCGATTCCCTGAAGGTAGCGGCTGTCCATGGCAAGCGCCATGACAACGTGATTTCACTGATCCGAAAACGCATGGCAGAAGCGGGTGAATGGGGTGTCCTTAACTTTAAGGAGACCCCCTACATCGGCGCGAATGGCGAGACTTATGCCATGTTCACCATGACCAAGACTGGGTATGCCTTCTTGGCCTTCAAGATGACTGGCAAGAAGGCGGTAGAACACCAGATTGCCTACATCACCGCTTTTGAGGCCATGGAGGCGTACATCAAGAACCAGCGCGAGGGATTGCAGTACCGCTGCATCGCCAAGGAACTGGAATGCAAGGACAGTTTTCGGCGAGGGAGTGTCCATGGAAAAGGTTTGAGACAACGCCAATTGGAGAAGCCAGTGTTGGATGCCGAGCTCGCAGCCCTTCAGGCATTGGTGCAGCCGACGCTGCTGAATTGAGCCCCCACTAGGGTTTGGCGTCAGGGTGGCCAGCGACCAGAATCGCGGCCATGCCTGAACCTACTACCGCCACCGCCACCACGATTGTTGCAGCCACCGTCACGGTGCCCATGCTCAGTATTGCGGGCATTCCCCTTGGGATACGCCCTGATTTGCTGATGGCGGGCTTTGCCGGGAGCCTGGTCGCTATCGTGCTACTTAACTCTGTTCCTACCGGTGGAGACACTTGGGATCACCTGATACGGACCACGCTTAGGCGCATGTTTGTCGCCATGGCATCCGCCTTGACAGCGGGATACCTGACACCCATTGCCCTGCTGGCTGCCAATCTGCCAGAGCCCTTGCTACTGGGTGCCGCCTTTGGTGTGGGTGGTGGAGCCCAACAGGTGCTGATGTCAGTCATTCGGCGAGTCAGTGGACCCGAAAAGGAGCCACCACAATGAACTATCTGCACTGGATCTCCGGCCTTATCGTACTGGCCGAAGCCCTCAACAAACTGGAGCGGTGCACCCCATTTGCCCGCGGTATGACCCGATACGCCCGGGTGGTGGATTTACTCAAGGCGCTGGCATGGTCAAGCCTTGCTTTGGGGGCGGGTGGCGCAATCTCAAAGCCCATTCTGATATTTTTGGGAACGACGAACATCCCGGCTTTTCTTCTTGACACACCGACCATCGCCAACACGGCCATTCTGTTCGGGTTTGCCGTCCTGATCATCCGCACCAGGGTGCGCGAGATCGAAGGCCATACCGTTTTTGAGATACACGGCACCGATACCTCCCCGGACAAGCTGGCAGAGCGGCCATGAACATCAAACCCCCAGAGTCGTTTGACTGGCCCATTCCTTTTGAGGCCGTAGAGCTTATTGCCGAACGAGAGGGCTGCAAGCTACGTGCTTATCTGTGCCCGGCAGGGGTTTGGACAATCGGCTGGGGCCATACCAAGGGTGTAAAGCCTACCGACCTTTGGACGCAAGAATATGCAGACAAGATGCTGTTGCAGGACTTGCGGGCGTTCACGACCCGCGTGAGTGACTTGTGCACCAGACCGGCAGACCCCTATCAACTCGGGGCCATGGTGAGCCTGGCCTTCAACATCGGTATCGGTGGATTCGCCAAAAGCACGGTATTGCGCCAGCACAATGTCGGTAACGACCAGGCGGCTGCCCGTGCCTTCGCACTGTGGAACAAGGCAACGATAAACGGCCAGTTAAAGGTTTTGGACGGCCTGACCATTCGCCGCAGTCTTGAGTCCGCGCTGTACCTAAAACCGCTAGAAGACACGCCAGACGCAGTTCCCTACATGCCTCAAGCCGTGGCGTCTGAATCCAGCCTTGCCGCCAGCCCAATCGCCCAAGGAAGCGCGGTAACAGCAGG
>CAYJDY010000098.1:0-3118 GCA_964369045.1 uncultured Candidatus Saccharibacteria bacterium | reverse complement strand
ATACATCCGCTGCCGTGGCGCGGGAGGAAACATTGGCGTCGATGCGGGCGAGTTCCGCGGCGATGTCCGCACGCACCGCTGCTGCGATCTCGCTGGCCGTCGGCCCTGTGCTGCCGCTGGTTGCGATGCCCTGGGCCTGCACCGGCACGGTGTAGTTCACGTTCACCTGGTAGGTGCCAAGTGTGCCGACCACGGGGACGCCGCCTCCATCGACAAACAGGTTTCCCGTGATGGTCAGGTTGTGGCTGGCCTCCATGGGGCGCACACGCCAGCCGTTCATCAGGAAGAAGTACGGCGGAATGAACAACCCGCCGCCAAGGGCATTGCCCCCCACAAGCTGAAACGCCAACGGCCACTGCTGATTGGCTTCATGCCAATCCACCCAGGCGCTCCATATCTGTGCCGCGCTCACGCTGGCACTGTCAAGGATGATGCGCTTGGTGGAACCGTTCAGGGTGATTGCCATGGTTACACCACGTAGCTCGGGTCAGCTTCGGCCACAGCACTGATGCTGATGCCCTTGGACTGTGTGATCTGGCCGGTACTCACGCCCGGTTTTGCAACGCCAGGGTTACCCCACACCAGCGTTACGTCGCGGTTCGTGCTGCCAAGGTAGCCGCCCTGCGTGTTGTTGGAGTAATCGAACGTGAACGCGATGCTGGCCCCGGTGATCGTGCCGGTGATGTCTACACCGTCCCTGTCCTTGACGATGATCGCCGTACCCTCGCCGAAGTCGTCGCCGCCCGGTGTAGTGGTGTAGTACAGCGTGTAGTAGCCAGTGCCGCCGCTGGTCAGGTTGCTGTTGAAATTCAGCGTACCTGCGGAGGCATAGGGGAACACCCGCTCCACGCCGCCGTCGTCAATGAAAACCACGTCGTTCAAGTCCTCCGCCATGGGCGTGAAGAACGCACGGGTGTATAGGGTCGGCCCCACAAACCAGCAAATCAGGTCGGCGGTCTTGCCCGTCACCGTTCCTGCCGTGCCCCCCGTGTTGATGTTGCTGTTCTGGCGCAGCAGGTACTGCATGCGCGTGTAAATCTGGTGGCGCGTCAGGTTCGTGTGCGTGATGTACTTCCTGAACGGGTAGCTGCCTGCGCCGATGGTTGCGTTGCTGGTCGCGCTGTTGTAGGCAATGGTGCAGGAGTCGTAGGGCGTCAGCACCACGTTTGTGTCGTTCGCGGTCAGGTTCAGGTCGGCTGCCGTGTTGATACCGAACGGCAGCTTGTACGGGCCTGTCGCCGTCTCGGAAATGTCCGTCAGCGAAACATCGTCGAAGGTGTAGCCATACGTGCGGTTGAACGACTTGAAGAACGTGCGGTGGTCAAAGCTGCCATTGCTGGCATCCCCAAACACCTGTCGTGCCTCGTTGGGCAGGTCGGTGAAGGTGTAGTCGATGGCTGGGCCACTGGCTTCCTTCTGGTAGTAGCACTGCGAACCAGCAGACACGCCGCCCTGCAGCACCGCGCCGAAATAGACCCGGTTCAGCACCCCGGCGTTGCTGTACTCGTTCCAGCCGCCGTTGCGCAGCATCTGGCGCGTGGTGTCGTCGGCAGGTTTCCAGCCGTTGTAGGTGCCGCCAGGGTCGCGGCCAAAGATGTACTGGCCTGAACGGTTGTCCACCTTGTTCATCGGGAACGGGAACGGCTTGTAGGTCGCCGTGGCCCACTTGTCCACAAAGAACGACCACAGCGCGTTCATGTCCACGCCGTCTTTTGCTACAAGGTTGCCCGCTTCCACCAGCGTGAAGGTGCGCGCCCCGGTGTTGATGGTGATCTCTGTGCCGATGTTCAGCAGGTCTGGGTCTTGGATAAGCGCCATGGTGATTCCTTCAGGCCAAATAGCTCACGTCCGCCACCTGAGCGCACGGGAGTGATGCGTTGCTACTGCCGAGGCTGTAGCCGCGAATGAAGAACGGCATGTAGCCGGGGTTGTAGACCGCAATGTCAACACTCTCTGGCGCCTCGTAGGTGTAGGCGTAAGTCGTGCCCGCGTTCTCTTCCTGCGTGGCGCGCACGGTTTCTGTGCCTGCGGCCAGGATGGTCACGTCGCTCCCTGCCACCAGGCCCGTCAGCGTCAGCGTGACCGTGTCGAGGGGGTATTGCTCGTTCTGTGCCGTGCTGTTCGTCACGGTCGGAATCGCAATCTGCGTCAGCAGGTTGCCAGCGTTCGCCGTGGCACAGGTGGCCCGCACCTTGAGCTTGACGCCCGTTGCCGGGGTGATCGCGCCTGCGCCATTCAGGTTCGTCGCATTCAGCGTCAGCCATGTTCCGTTGTAGCCAGCGCCCTTGTCGTACTGGAACTCGTAGGTCAGGTTGCCGGTGTTCGTGCCGGTGGGCGTCGGGGCAAGGTTTGCCAGCGCTGTGTGCCCCTTGGCGAAGTACGGCATCTCCCACGTCACCTGCTGGCCCACCACCGTCAGCGCCACCTGACCGGCGCTGTTGAACTTCGGCGAACCGCTGGTAATCGCGCACTGCGCCGCGCTTGCCGTCGTCGGCTCGTTGCACAGGATTTCGATTTTGCCCACCGTCGCGCTGGTAAAACTGTCCTTCCAGTGCGTGCCATACACCGAGGTCTGGCCGGTCGTTGCACCCGTCAGGCGCACGCCCTTGGCAATGGTGTTCAGCGCCGCGATGACCGATGTGTCGGCGTAGTCGCCCGCCACCGTCTCGATGGTGATGTTGTTGTCCGAGTTCACAAACGCATACGGCCCGTTGCGCGTGTTGCTCACGTAGCAGCGCTGCACAAAGCCTGTGTCGTTGTTGCCGCCACCGTTGATGATGACGCCGCAGGCGTTCGCGCTGCCCATGTTGAGCGCAGACGACGTGCTGCCGATGTTGCGCAGCTTCCAGTCGTAGCAGGCCGTGGTGCTCACAACGCCGATGTACGGATGGACGTTCGTGAGGCCCATGAAATCGACGCCATCAACCTTCCAACCAACGCAGCCGGTCGCGAATTCGAGCGCGTGGTGCGGATTGCCCGTACCAGTCGTGCCGCTGAAGTTGTCGGCGTTGTGGTGATTTGTGATGGTCGGGCGCTGTGCGCCAATGTGTACCATCCGCCCGCCAATGTTCGTGCAGTTGTCCCATGTGCAATCGACGGTCTGTGTCGCCGCCCATGT
>CAYJDY010000097.1:0-3120 GCA_964369045.1 uncultured Candidatus Saccharibacteria bacterium | reverse complement strand
GTCCTCTGAGTTGTAAGCCAGAAGGGCTGCTTCGGCCGCCTTCTGTTGCCCTGCTTGCTTACTTGGTCCTGTCCCTTCGCCCTTTTGTTTACCGTTTACGAATACGCCAACCGTAAAAATTTTGTCGTGATCTGGCCCTTCTTCGCTGAGCACTTTATAAACCGGTGTTGAGCCCTCACGACTCTGTGCCGCTTCTTGAAAATGCGACTTTGGGTCCATCCATGATCCAGTATCGAGAATCTCCTGGAAGGTGCTAATGAGACTTTTGTGAATAAATGCGGAGGCTGCATCGTAACCTTGATCCAGGTACAAAGAGCCCACAACTGCCTCATAGCAATTAGCAAGAATTTGTGCCCGTGCACGTTCAGTACCACGACGCTCGCCACGACTGAGCCGTAGTAGTGGCTCGAACTCATTCCGAGCTGCAGCCGCACTAATACTCTCGGTTCGAACAAGTGAACTCCTCCAGTTGGTTAATACACCCTCTGGATCACTAAAGCCGTTATATAAAAAGTTGGTAACGACCAGCTCAAGTACGGCGTCACCGAGGAATTCGAGCCTTTCGTTATGTTCTGTAGCAGTTTTACGGTGTTCATTCACATATGACCTATGCGTAAAAGCACGGACGAGCAGTTCGATATCTTTGTAGGTTACACCCAGTACGTCAGTTGCAAAGGTTTTGTAGGCGCTAAAATCTTGCATCTATAGTCCCAGTTTTCCTGCTCGAATCTTTTTGAGACCCAGCAGGATCAGCTTACCAATGTCTTCGTATTCAATTTTCTCGAGTGCTTCGTTTGCAGGGAACCATTTGATACCGTTCATCCAGTCTTCGGGTTTGAGCTTATCGGTATCGCCGAGTGCTTGAACCAAGAAAATCTCGGTAGTCATTAATACCAAGCTGGTCGTTCGGCGATATCGAAAGTTGATTTTACCGAGCCAGTTGAGAACTTTCATCTTTTCTAATCCTGTTTCTTCGCCAATTTCGCGTTCTGCACACTGTTTAGATGACTCACCTTCTTCGATGTGTCCTTTTGGAATAGTCCAACGGTCTTTTGCGTCTTGGATCAAAAGTATTTCGATCTCTTTTTTGGCATTGCGACGGAATACGATACCACCAGCGGTAGGTTCGCGAACCACTTCACTAATCGCAGGACGACGCTTATTTACAAACTTCTTAAATCCTTCAAAAGGTTGTGGTCTTTTCATTTCTTATCTTCTTTCTTCTTGAACTGGAGCGAGTCGGGAATTTTCAGCGTTTTATCTTCGTATTTGCGAAGAATGGTGCCGAGTACTCCATTGATAAACTTGGAACTATTTTCGCCACCAAATGCCTTAGATAATTCAACTGCCTCATTGATAACCACTTTTGGTGGTACATCGCTATTAGACAGTAGCTCGTACAGGCTCATGCGCAGTACCAGGCGATCCATGCGGGCAATTTGGGCTATTGGCCATTCGGGTGCTACCGGTTGCAGAACCTCATCTAACTGCTCTGAAGTTGACGCGACACCGCGGACAAGCTTCTGCACAAAGTCATGATCATCTACGGTTTCCTTGTAACGAGCGATGTTTCGCTCAAGCACCTCGTCAAGATCCAAATTAGCATCATTACAGTCACTACGAAAATCATATTCGTAGAGAGTCTGTAGAGCCAATATTCGGCCGAGATGACGGTTGGAAGCCATATTTGTTAATAATCCTGATCTTTAAGGTAGGCAATACCAGTATAACGCAGATAACTGCCTATTTGCTGAGTGTTTTTGCACTTTCGCGCTTAGTAGTATAGATCTTTACCGGTGATTTACCGTTCACTTTTCGAGCGAGGGTAAGGACAAGGTGACTTCTTCGCGTACCGGTACGACGCGGGCTTGTTCGCTTCTTTGGTTTTCCCATATTAAAACAGTGCTCCTGTTAATTTACATTTATTGAATTACACCAATTATAGCGCTTTATCCATGAATACTCAAGGGGTACTACCGTATTTCAATAATGTACTCCTCAGTTATATACTCGTACGTAGTCCACTAGCATAGAGGTCGGGAGCTGTGAAGGTATTGGATCACCTGTGAACATTCCTGTCTGACCATACTGAAGATCAATCAGCATCTTGAGATCATAATCATTAAATGGCCAAGTTGCATCGGAGGGTATATCTGAAGGCGTTATGCGTGCCTTTGGTGCACCATCAACTAAGAATTGTAGTGAATCCTTACGCCAATCAAGTCCATACACATGAAACTCATCACACCATCTTTGCCCATTTGGTAAATCGACGTAAGTTGAGACCGACTTCGCTTTTGACGGATCAGCGACCGACGGGATGAATATCGTCTGTTTTAACTTGCTAAACCTGTTTCCGGTAATCTCATAGATATCAATTTCTCCTGACCTTGGCCAGGCAGGGCCCGTTCCAGTTGCAAGCCATATCGCCCCCCAAACACTATCGGCGCATGCTAGTTTTGCTCTAATTTCGAAACGCCCGTACTTGGGCATAAATTTACCCTTAGTGTCCATTGCGCCACTCGTGAAGCTTGAAGGCGTACCATAATAATTAGTGCACTGAGTCGTGCCTTTATCAACAATCGTTTGCCTTAGATTCCCTTTTCCATCTAAGGATATATTCTCTGGGTCTTTCTTCCAACATTGTGACCCCCAGCTACTGCCCGAGCTATAGACATTCCATTTGGTACTATCTGGATATTGCCCGCTCGCACCATTAAAATCATCACAGAATTTTAAATTTGCTATGGTGGAGCAGGTCCCCACTGAAGTAGTGCTCGCAAATTGGACTGCCTTGCCATTTGAAGCTGTTGGGTCATCTACGAGCTTGATGTTGCTAGATGATACACCACTTTCTGGTTGTATAGCCGCTGAATTTGATGCTGCTCTAACACTGAGCAACAGTGCCACTCCTGACAGTATAAAGACTATTACGACTAAACTGCGCTTTCGTTTTAATCGAGAAAGTGGAGGTGTTTTCGACACTTGAAGTAGGTTCTTCATACTTATGCTAAATTATACTTCAGAATTCGCTAATGCGACTAGCGATTTATTGGGTGCGGCAAACAGTACAGTATGTGCAATAAACGATCTAGAGAGAAAGTCCGTGATGGCTAATAA
>CAYJDY010000096.1:0-3130 GCA_964369045.1 uncultured Candidatus Saccharibacteria bacterium | reverse complement strand
ACTATTCCCATGATAAACCTCTTAAATTAAAAATTGATTGTTGCTCTGTAATCATATTAACGACCTATATTTTGATAATGTACATCATCGCTACGTTACGGGGGCGCGTCTCTGAGCCACCAGTTGAGGTTGTTGGGGTAGCAGGTCTGTTATCAACAGTTCCGTCATTCGCCATCCCATCACCATATCCCCAGCCGCCCGGTGCCCAAAGAAAGTAGTCGTGAGCGTGTGCTTCAAGTTCATCTGCTTGCCAAGAACCTAGGGCGCGTCCACTATCAACACCCCTGCTATTATCGTAACCTCGTATAAACTCACCGCGCGTCTCTGGTAGGTTGAATGTTGTACTACCATCTCCAATACCCCATAACGTGCCTATAACAGCAAACAGGGCAGCGTATGTTGTTCTACTTACAGCACCGCCATTGCACTCTAACCACCCCGTAGGAGCAGCAGAGCCAGCGAAAGGCAGCACCATTCCTGACGAAACACACCATGTTAGTTGCGTAAGATTAACAGCACTATTCCCCGTTGTACCCGCAGCAACAGAAAACTCTCTCGCCGCATCTCCGCCAAGTTGTAAGTAATTGACCGCATCACCATTAGCTGTCCCTGCTGTTAAATTAGTAATCTTATGCGAATCCATATCAATCGCGCCAAGCATCTTAGCTGTGCCGTCACGATTCAAATAACTAGCATTAGGATTTAACAGGTAATAACAATCTTGGGCTTCGTGATAAACAAGCAAGCAATTCATGCCGCTTACAATATCATTAGCGACTAAAGCACTACCGCCAATCTTTTTAATACGTCTGCTTGCGTAACTGTTTATTTGCAAGTTTGGCGTATTAATTGTGCCTGCATTATTGGCGTTTGCACGAACGATAAACACACCGCCATCGCTAAAATCAGAAGTTATCGGTAGCGTAGCTGTAATGGTATTGCCATCACCAGCTGCCGTGCCAAATGGTAATGTGATGTTACCTGCTACCACAACCGCGTTAATCGTACTGACTAAATCTTGTATGCCTGCCGCGCTGTCAATCAGATTGTTGTTTTCATCGGTCAGCACAACATCAACTGTGCCAGTCCAATAGAATGACGCTAAGAAGCCATCAGCATCGGCAATGACTGGATTAGCCGTTGGGATAGTTTGGCCTAAGTCGCTATAGATTGAAGCCTTGTTAGTCGTGCCTGTGTCGTACACGTTCAACTTCCAACCAATAGACGCACCGCCTAAAATGTTGGTAAATTGGCTGTTTGGGTAACTAAATTGTCTCATTCGCTATGCCCCTTCAAATTATGTACAATCAAGCACCACACATAAGATTTTCTTATTATGACACCTTTTATCATCGCTTTCATCGTTAAGCCTTTGTTTATCTGCTTACTGTTTGGCGCGGCTGTTGGTATTGCTAAAATCGTCATGCGGTTTATTCCTGATTCAAAGTTAAAACGCTTTTTATCAACTAGCGATTAGCTGCTTGCCCCGAAGATGCCGCACCCAATGCCGTTGGTATAGGTTTGGCTTTTTTCTTCATCAACTCAGTGACAGCATTAACCGCTTGCTTTGCCTCTTGTCGTTGGCCTTCGTTCTTGATGCCAGTCATAGCCGCATTTGCTACAAGTTGCACAGGCTTACCGATATTTAAAGGCATACTGCCTAAAAGCGATATTAACCGTTCAGCCGTTCCCGAAGTCTCAGCCGCACCTCTTACTTTGCGAGTTGCATCAAGAGAAACACTAGCAATATTTTTCAATTCTTGCGTAGCTTTCGGCCCCATGATTGCCTTAATCTTTAACCAACCAAGCTCTTCATTTTTAGCAGAACCGCCACCGCCAAGCTGTTTTACTGCGTTGATTAAGTTTGAGCCACTTACAACACGTTCGCCTGTTTCGTTTATAGCATTACCCATAAAAGACTTTTCAAGCAAATAGTTTGACGTTGCCGCCCTCATGTTTTTTAACGATTCAAGCCCTTGCTGTCTTACTGACTTGTCAGATGTAAGAATGACTTTCTTAAGGTTGTTAATATCGTCAATCGAGCCTTTCATCACGATTCTGTCAAATATCTTTTCGGCGGCTATTGCAGGCGTATCATCAGCACCAACTTTCAACAATGCCGACACAAGTTTAGGGTCATCATAAGTACGCGCATGGTTCTTAAATGCGTTAGTCGCCTGTTTGAACAAGTCGCCAGCAGGCGTTTGGTCAAGTGCATCAATAATGCCGCGCTTAAAGTCGGCCATGTGAATAGATGATGTTGCGCCTTTGACGTAATTCTTATTAGCAGACTTGTACAACTCCATTGCTTGTTGTGCAGTCATTAAATTACCTGTCGGCTCAAAGTCACCAGTAATAGCATTAACTTTCATCAAGCCTAAACGCTTTAATGTATTGGCCATAGTGAGTGCTGGCCCTGCATCATTACCCGCTTGAATTGCGTCAATGTTCTTCATCAACCCGTTAATCATTGGCGTTGGGTCAACAAGGTTTTGCTGTCCTTGTGCATTGGCGTTATCGTACATCTTGCCAATTTTAGCCATGTTTACATCAGCACCCTTTTTCAGTGACTCTTGAATTGATTTTCCCATTTCGTATGGGTTTGAAGCCTTAGCTCCTTGACTCTCAGTTACACCTTCGAGATTCTTAACAAGTGCCGCATTAGCATCATCACGCGCAACACGAATAGAAACGCCTTGAGGTAAACGCTCTAAAATGCTTTCAGCTTGCTGTTGTTTAAAGTCGCCTAATGCTGAACCTTGAGTCAGTTTAACAGGCTCTTTTAATGACTCAGCACGAGCAATACGGACTATGGATTCAGGTGTAATGTTCTTGGAGTTGTTTACTACGTTTTGTATGCCGCGCTGTGTTTCACGCGCCATACGGCCAACATCAATGCCATTTGCGGTAAGTAACACTTGAATGTTTCTATCAAGAACAGGTGGCAATGTTTGACCTTGTGCAATTGCCTCAGCTTCTTTTTTAGCTAATTGCGATGCTTGTACTGTGTTTAGACCTTTGCCGATAGTATTACCGACTAATTGCCCTGCCGCACCTGCACCCGCACCAATACCAACATTTAACACCTTACCTTCGTATGAGTCGGATGGTAGTAATGCGCCTTGCGTAG
>CAYJDY010000095.1:0-3209 GCA_964369045.1 uncultured Candidatus Saccharibacteria bacterium | reverse complement strand
GCTCGAACGTCATCCTGGTGTGGCAGGACAAGGCCAAGCGCGCGAAGCAGACCGCCGCGCACCTGACCGGCTCACCGACAGAGGCCGATCTGCTCAACCGCTGGGACGCGATCCTGGCTATCGACAAGCAGAGAAACGGCGAGGTCGAGGGCAAGTTCGGCTTGTTCTTCGACGACACCAGTCTGCGATTCACTGACAGCCCGCTGACGGCCGTCCAGCCGTACGACTTCATGACCGAGACGCACGATGTCATGTGACCCGAAGCCGCTGACCGCCGCCCAGCGCGAACTGTTCCGCCAGCAATCCCTGCGCGTGCTGGCCGACCGCGACGCCGGCCGAAAGATCGACCCCGCGGCGCTGCTGTGGGCGAAAGCATGGGCGCACCCGGTGCGCGACGAACAACTGCCGCCCGCACTGCGTGGCGGCGCACTGGAGAGATTCTGATGCAATGGGAACACGTCCAAGGCGCGCAGATCCGCGCGCAGATCCGCGAAGCCCTGCAGTTGGCCGGCGAGTCCGGCACGACGAGCAAGGTGCTCGCGGCCAAGATTGGGAACGCGCAGCGCAATGTGCGCTGGTATCTCTCGAACACCGAAGGCCTGGCCTTGTTCGCCGAAACCCGGTCGCGCACGCTCTCCAGGTGGTTCGCGCCAGGGCTCGACGCGGCAGCAGCCGCCTACGTGGCTGAGTGCAACAAGCGCGAGAGCACCAAGGCACCCGCCGGTCCGCGCACGCTGCAGGCCATCGTGGACGCGGCGATCGACGGCCGGACGGTGGACGACATCTGCCAGGCCACCGGGAACGCCCGCAGGACCGTCAGGAAGGCTATCGCGGCGTTGTCGAAGGCTGGCCGGGTGTCTGCCGCCACCTGGCCGTCGGGATCAGCTGCGGGCGGCACCGTCAAGCGGTACTGGTCGATCGAGCAGGGCGCGCAGCAGCCGCCGGTGAAGGAGCCGCGCAAGCGGGTGCACGTCAGCCGGGCCAAGCCGGCGGAGACGCACAAGAAGCGTGGCCGGAAGCCGAAGCCGGCAGAGTTCGTGCGGTCGACCCGCAAGCCGCCCGTCGTCGCGTCTGCGCCGATGCCGGTCATCGTGCCGGAACACGTCAAGGTGACGGTGTGCCCGTCTGGCAAGGACCACCGATTCACCGTCAAGCACCCGACGCCGTTCTTCGCCCACATGCAGTTGGGCAGCTACATGCGCACGGGGTCGGTGATTGAGGCGGCGTATGGGGGTGGGCGATGAACCACGACCCCACCCGCTGGTCCCTGGCCCTGGCGCTGATGCCCGTGGTCGTCGTCGCTGTCGCGGCGCTGGCTGCCTGGGGGTTGTCGTGATCGCCTTCACCGTCCCCGGAGCCCCCACCGGCAAGGGCCGCCCGAAGATCGTCAAGATCGGCGGCTTCTCGCGCATGGCCACGCCGCAGAAGACCGTCGCCTACGAGGGCCTGATTGCGCACGCCGCCCAGCACGCGATGCAAGGTCGCCAGATGTTCGACGCTGCCGTCGGCGTAAACCTGTTCGTCGACGCCGCTGTGCCGGCCAGCTGGTCCCAGAAGAAACAGCGCATGGCCCTGGCTGGCGAGGTGCTGCCGACCACCAAGCCGGACGCCGACAACGTGGTGAAGGCGATCTTCGATGGCCTGAACGGCGTGCTGTGGCGCGACGATGTGCTGGTGGTCGACCTGCGGGTGCGCAAGCGGTACGCGGCCACACCGTGCGTGCGGGTCGAGGTGTGGTCGGTGGCTGAGCCGTTGCAGCAGGCGATCGCCGCATGACCTGCCCAGCCTGCGCCCGCAACGTGATCGAGCGCACCGACGAGTTCCGCGCCGGCTGCCGCGGCTGCCAGGCGCGATCGGTTGCGCGGTCGGACACCATGGCGACCTTGATGGACAAGGCCAAGCCGGAGGACGTGCGGATGCAGGCTCGGTCCGATCTGCGGGAGTTGCTCCGGGTGACGATGCCGGGTGTGGATGCGGACGCGGCGCGCGAGGCGGTGATGTCGTGGTGGAGGGCGGAGCGGTGATGCGCTGCTACCTCTGCGGCCGACCCCTGCTGCGCGCCGCGGCAACGGTCACGACCGCCGACGGCATGGGCCACGCCGGGCCGACATGCGCGCGCCGGGCTGGGCTGCTTCCGCCTCGGGCTGCAAGGCTGTTCGCGGGGCGCAGGCGGGTTAGGGTGGATCGGGCGCAGATGGAGATTGCCGAGTGAAGATCGCCGACCGCTACAGCACCGCCGTCCACAGCAGCAACCTGAAGTCGAAGCCCGAGACGACCTACAGCGATGCCGACGTGCTTGGTGCTGCTGGGCTGGCGGGCAAGGCAGAGCGCACGCTGCCCGATGGGACAGTCGTCCGAGGCGCGCCGCTGGGCATCGCGCTGATGCGCCTGCTGTCGGGCGACAACAGCGCGTCGCGCGAGATCGTGGCCATCCTCTCGGACTCAGCCGTCGGCAAGGCCTGGCGCATGGACAGCATGAAGCTGCAGCGGGTGCAGGCGGACGACATGGCTCGGGCTGTCCTGGCGTGGTTCCGCGACGGCACGTGCAAGCCCTGCGGTGGGCACGGCTACCTGCTGATGCAGGGTGCGCCATCACTCAGTGAGCACGCGTGCCCGGCATGCAGAGGGACGCGCAAGGTGCCGTTCGATTCGGCGTTCCAGATGGAGCAGGTGCTGCTGGCCCGATGGCTGCTGGCTGAGGTCGAGCGCGAGATCGCGTTCGCAGGGCCGGCAGCGATGGCGGCGCTTGCGCCCAGGCTCGATCTGTGATTTAGGTATACTTGCCGCCCATCTGCGGCGACGCAGACCAACGCAGCCCCTGAGGCTGCCGCATTCCAAGGCCCGCCACGTGCGGGCTTTCTGCTTTCTGACCCAGCCGGCGGTGGTCAACACCGGCAGCCATCGACGTGGTGACAAGCTGGGCGCGGGGCTCCTCAACGCAACAGCGGCGGGCGATGGCACGACTGAAGACGCTGAGGCCCAGGGTGCAGACGCTGGGTGCTAAGCCGGCCTCAGCCGGCGGATGGGCTGCGACCAGCACCAAGAGCACGACCGAGCGTGGTTATGGGTGGGCATGGCAGAAGCTGAGAAAGCAGGTGCTTGAGCGAGACGCCGGCCTCTGCTGCGTGTGCAGCAAGGCAGGCAAGGTGACGCTGGCCACCGAGGTGGACCACATCATCAACAAGGCCGAAGGCGGTAGCGACGAGATG
>CAYJDY010000094.1:0-3242 GCA_964369045.1 uncultured Candidatus Saccharibacteria bacterium | reverse complement strand
TGGGGGCCGATTTCCACCAACCCCAACGATATGTCCGCTTCTGGCGGGTTCGTATTGTTGGCCACGGCGCAGGCCACCGCGATACTGTTTGCACAAGGCAGCAGCCCCCTCTCAGTAAGCGCGACAGGTACCCTCACTGCAGCAGTCGTCAGCAACGACATGGCGGGAACGGCGGCGTTCACATTCAGCGCTATCGGCATCCTGACCGACCCAAACGCTTACCCGGATCGGCGCCCAAAGTCCACGAACCGGCTGCGCCTGCAGCGCATCTCCGAAGGCCACGGGGTCGCGCTCTCTGCGCGGGCCGTAACCCGCGTGCGCGCTGTGCGCGCGGCAGGCGCCGAAGTGTTGCCAGTGCCAGTGCACTACCCCGGAAGCGCTGTCTGCCTACCGTGCAGGTCTAAGTCGCGGTCGCGGGTATCCCACGCTCGGGGTAGTGCGCTGGCGAGGCCCCTGCGCGGGCGCAGTTTCGCTTGGGTTGGGAATATCACGGCAGTGGGGGCTGCCACCAGCGCGCTCTCCCCCGGATTCGCCACTACCTTCGCACGGGCGCCCACCGGCGCCGGTGCAGCCCGGGCCACAGTGGGCGGATTCATGGCGGTGTCCGGGCACGGATACGCCCTCGCCCGGGGCGGTAAAAATCTGCCCGACGCTGTACTTGCAGCAGTTGTGCGTGCTACTATTGACACGCGACGCTGATGTTGTATATTCACCATAGTTTTATTGGAGACCACTATGTCCCGCGAAGTTCTTTCCCCTACCGAGCTGCGTATGCCCACCGTCGCCTCCGTCGCCGCGGGCTCCTTGGTTACCCTGTCCCTGACGCCAGCCGCAGTGGCCACGATTGTGGCCGCCAAGCAGACATTTACGGTCGCGGGGCTGAACGCGGGGGACTCCGTCGTACCGCTCTCCAACCCCAACACCACAGCAGCCGCGCTGTGTGGTGCGGAAGTCTCCGCCGCCAACACGCTGCGCCTGACTTTTGTGAACCCAACAGCGGGGTCCGTAACCCCAACGGCAGGAACCTACACCTTCTTGGTGATCAAGGGTTCCTGATCAGCCCATGACGCTCACTGATGACGACGTAGCCCTGCTTGCGCAAGTCGGACGCCACAACCGGCAGTTCGTCGACTTGCTTGAGCGGTTGCGTCAGTCAGAACTTGAGCGCATGGCGCTGACAAATACGGACAATTTTTGTACCTCCAAAGGCCGGGTACAGATGCTGACAGAACTCCTGCAGCAGGTTAGGCTTTGATTCCCCTTAGCAAGTGAGCAAGGACCCAAAATGACACTCCCCGAACAACTCCAGAAGCAAGTCAAGACCGCGAACGAACTGATGACGCAGCACTACGGCCCGAAGCCGGACGCTGACGGAGCAGCCGAGACCGGAACCGAGACCTCCGCAGCGACCCCGTCGCCAGAGGTTGCAGCGCCCGCTGTCACGCAACCAGAGGCAGTTCGTCCGCAAGGAAACCCCGCCACTCCGGCGGAGGACGAGAATAGCGAAACCTACGCACAGCGGTGGCGCTCCCAGCAAGGCATTGTGAATGCGGCAAACCGCAAACTCAGCCAAGCCGAACAGCGCATTGCCACGCTGGAACAGTTGGTCTCCTCCATGCAGGCAATGCCTGCTGTCCACGCTCCCCAACCGTCTGCGCCCCTCGTGGGCGAAGCGGATGTGACCGAGTATGGCAAGGACATGATCGACTTCGCCCGGCGTGTGACCCGCGAGGAGGTCGCCCCTATTGCGCAAGCCCTGCACGATCTCAATCGTCGTCTGGAGCAGCTGCAGGGACTGGCCCCCACAGTGCAACGTGTTGCGGCAAACCAACAGATGTCAGCGGAACAGTCGTTCGCAGCTGGCCTGTCGCGAGCTGTGCCGGACTGGGGCGTCATCAACGATGACCCACGGTTCCATGCATGGCTGCTGACGCCCGACGACATGACCGGCATCACCCGTCAGACTTATCTGGCTGATGCCGAGCAGACTCTCGACCTCAACCGTGTTGTGAGCATCTTCCAAGCGTGGAAGCGCGAAGCTGGAGTACCCACTGCGCCCGCAGCGTCAGCTGCTGCAACCCAGACAAACAATGTCTCCAAGCTGGAAAAACAGCTGGCCCCCGGTCGTGCTTCGGCTGCGACCACGCCACCGTCCCAGAAGGCCGAAAAGACATACACCCCCGCCGACATTTCCAAGTTCTACGCGGACAAGTTGCACGGGGTGTACAAAGGTCGGGAAGCAGAGGCCGTCGCGATCGAGCGCGACATTTTCAAGGCCCAGAGCGAGGGTCGCATTGCCCCTCGCGCCGCATAACTTAAGAGGTAATCAACATGGCTTTTCCTGTAGCAGCCGGTGGTGCAAACTACTCCGGTAACTTTATCCCCGAAATCTGGTCCAGCAAGCTCGTCGAGAATTTCTACGACGCGTCTGTTCTGACCGCCATCTCCAACACCGACTATGAGGGCGAAATCAAAGCCCACGGCGACAAGGTCCAGATCCGTCTGACACCTGAAGTCACTGTTCGCCCCTACCAGAAGGGCATGAACCTGACTGTTGAGCGTCCCGACAAACCAAAGATCACGCTGGAAATCGATCAGGGCGAGTACTTTGCCTGTATCGAAGACGACGTGGACAAGGTGCAAGCGGACATCAACCTGATGGACGAGTGGTCCAAGGACGCTTCCGAGAAGATGAAGCTGGCGATCGACGCCAAGGTGTTGACCAACATCTTGCCCGACATCTCCACTTTCAACATGGGCGCGACCGCTGGCCGTATCAGCCAGAGCATCAACCTCGGCTCCACCGGCGCCCCGGTCCAAGTCACCAAGACCAACGTGCTCGACCTGCTCGTGGACGCTGGAACTGTGCTGGACGAGGCGAATGCCCCCGAGTCTGGTCGTTTCCTGATCATCCCCGCGTGGATGGCTGGCCTGATCAAGAAGTCCGACCTGAAGGACGCCTCGCTGACTGGCGACAGCAGCTCCGTTCTGCGCAATGGCCGTCTGGGCATGATCGATCGTTTCACGCTGTACACAAGCCACAACTTGAACAGCGTGGTCGACTCGACCTACCGCTGCTTCAGCGTGATCGGTGGGCACAAGATGGGCCTGACTTTCGCGAGTCAGATGACCGAGATGGAAAGCCTGCGCGCTGAATCCACCTTCGGCAACATCATCCGCGGCCTGCAGGTGTATGGTTACCGTGTGGTGAAGGGCGAAGCCCTGACCAAACTGTACGTCCG
>CAYJDY010000093.1:0-3248 GCA_964369045.1 uncultured Candidatus Saccharibacteria bacterium | reverse complement strand
GGCCCGCAGCGCCTGCGAAGCCATGCTCAGCGCCATCGACCTGCACGGCGTGCCCGCCACCAGCGCCCGGAGGCTGCCATGAGCGCCGGGCCACTGCACAAACCCACGCCCCTGCCCCAATCCCAAGAAGCCCAGGCCGCCTGGACGGCGGGCTGGTGGCAGGGCAAGGTCATCGGCTTTGCCCTGGGCATGGCCACCGCCGTGCTGTTTGGGTGGCTGCGATGACGCGCCGCACATGCGATGAGCTGGGCGTATGCCAGGGCCACAGCACGCCCTGCAGCGGCTGCAGCAGCCACAAGGCATGCCCCTGCCCGCAGGCCTGCGAAGTGCCCGCGCCCGATGCAGACCCGCTGCACGACAAACCCGCCACCCGCATCGAGATTGCCTTGATGTGTATCGCCATTGCGGCGGTGGCGGTGGTTCTGCTTTTCACCATCAAAGCCTGCTCAATCGCTTGATGCGCAAGCGCGGGCAGCTATCAATTTTGAAACCCATTCCACCTTACCGGAGAAAACCATGCGCAGTTTCAAGTTCAACCTAGGTCAACCAGTCGCCATCACCGCCAGCGGTGAAGTCGGTGTCGTAGTGGCCCGGGCCGAGTACATCAACAGCAGCAACTCCTACTTTGTTCGCTACGCAGCCAAGGACGGCCGAGCGACCGAAGCATGGTGGTCAGAAGACGCCCTGGAAGCCGCCAACTGATCACCCCAAGCGGAGGCCCCATGCACCACACCGGCACCCTCTTCATGAGCAAAACCCGCCCCATCGTTGCCAAAGGCGCAGACGGCAGCTTTCGCCTGGAGCTGGCGCTGGTGGACAACATGGGGCGCAACCCAGCCACCGGCCGCGACGAAAAAGAAGCCTACCGAGTGCGCTGGTCTGGCCCCGAGGCAAAAGCCTTTTGGGAAGCCCACCAGGGCGACCTCACCCCAGGCACCCCGCTGCACGCCGAACTGACCCGCCTGCGCGCCCACCCCGGCCCGCAGGCCTACCCACCCATGCCCGAGCTGCGCGGCCGCGTAGTGCGCCTGCAGCTGCTGCCCCGGCGCACCCCCGCGCCACAGCCCAACACCGAGGCGGCCACCGCATGAGCCAACTACTCACCGTGTACGACAGCCGCCTGGGCCACAAGCAGGTGAACAAAACCACCGTGGAGGCCGAAGCCCGCGAAGCCGCGCAAAACGGCACCGCCATGGCCGACGCCTGCCCCTACCCATTCAGCAGCGAGGCGGGCGTGCACTTCAAAGCCGTCTACCTGCTGGCCCTGCCGCAAGACGCCAGCCAGAAACACAAGCGGGGCTGACCACCTTTCACCCGAGCCAAGCCACTTGGGAACAAGCCCCGGATGCCGCACCAGCGTGCCCGCAAGACATTTCCACGCTGCAGTAGGTCACAAGGTGGGTCAGCAAAGACGAAGCACCCAATCCGAGGAACGGCAACCCCCCTATTTTTTGAGTACGCCATGACCACCACCCACTGGATCCTCACCGCCACCGGCCGCGACTTCCCCCTCAGCGGCCTGCCCACCGTCATGCCAGACGCCGCCCCGCGGATCGAAGACATTGCCCACGCCCTGGCGCAAATCAACCGCTACACCGGCCACGCCGCCCGCCCCTACAGCGTGGCCGAGCACAGCATGCTGGTGTGCGACATCGTGCGCGCCAAAGGCCTCAACGCCCACGCCCAGCTGCTGGCCCTGCTGCACGATGCGCACGAAGCCTACTGCGGCGACGTAGCCAGCCCCACCAAAACCGTGCTGGGCGCGGGCTGGCTGCAGTTTGAAAACGCCCTGGCCCACCGCGTGCGCGAAGCCTTCCACCTGCGCAGCGCGCACGCCGCCTGGCGCAAATGCGTGCACGCCGCAGACCTGCAGGCCCTGGCCACCGAGCGCCGCGGCCTCATGCGCCACAACCCCGCCAAAAACCTGCACTGGCCCATCATCGACACGCCCGGCGCCGAGGTTTTGCCCCTGCAAAGCATCGACCTGCACAGCCCCTTTCGCACCGCAATGACCTGGCGCCACCACCGTGACGCCTTCCTGCAGCGCTACGCCGAGCTGAGCGCCCGCTGCACCCTTCCGCCCGACATGGAGCCCGCCGAAGCATGACCACCCGCCACACCACCGTGCTGCAGCGCCTGCGCAGCCACAACCCGCCCGCCGCGCCCCGCACCACCGGCCCCAGGCCAGGCGACTACCAAGGCCGCGAACTGCACCGAAACCCCGGCCTGCCCGATGCCCGCTTTGTCGCCTTCACCCTGCCCAGCCGCGTGGGCGGGCGCTTGTACTACCCAGACGGGCGGGTGGAGCAGGTCACGCAATGAAAGGCAAGCGCAGACCAAAGCCGCCGTCCACCCACTACAGCATGATGGACGAACTGCTGGCCAGCACCAGCCAGCCCATGCCGCAGCGCAACCGCGACTACCAGCTCAAGCAAATGAACGACGCGCTGCAAGAGCTGATGCAGGCGCCAAGGCCAACGAACAACGCCTGGCGCATCGTGAGCGATGCCGTGAACCTGCTCGAAACCCTCGTGCAGCACGGCGAAGCGCCCATCAAAGACGCCACGGGCAACGTCATCGCCAGCCACTGGCGCGACTGCGACGGCGACGCCGTGGAGATACGCGACAACAGCGGCCTGCTGCGTGACGCCATCGCAGCCATGGTTCGCGCAGGCGACCACCTGATGAACGGCGGCCCACTGCGCCTGGACGGCCCCGGCCTGAACGCAGTGCGCGCCGTGCTGGAGGACTACCAGGCGGCACTTGAGGCCCTGCCCCACCGCACCATGGTGCGCTGCCACCGCTCCACAGAAAAGCGCCTGCTCAAGGTGTACGGCAGCGCCGCCTACGCGGCCGAAGGCGTGCGGATCGTGGCCATCTGAACCACCGCGCCACAGCCCACAGCCTGGCTGCGTAACGCTATCAAATTCATAGCTTCTCGCGCTTGCACAGCAAGCGCTGGGGGGCGCTTTTATCTGGAATTACCCATGACCGATAAACAAGACCCCATCGCTCACGCAGCCCGCCTGCTGCGCGAAGCCGCCGAGGAACTGCGCCAGTCGCACACATTGAGCAGCGACCGGAACAACTGGATCGGAGAACCCGACGCCAAGGCCGCCTACGACGACCACCTGGCCGCAGCCCAGGCGCTGGAGGATTGGGAGGCTGCCGTGGGCGCAGGCGGGGTGAGTGGCCCGCTGATGGGCATCGCCGCCCCACCTGCAGCACAAGCGGAAGGGTGGACAAAG
>CAYJDY010000092.1:0-3274 GCA_964369045.1 uncultured Candidatus Saccharibacteria bacterium | reverse complement strand
TCGATAACGGGAATCTTGCGGTAAGCCATGCCGACACGGTGAAATGCATTGTGCGCCTGTTGCTCCGGTGTTGGCTCGGCAATGACAATCGGCTTTGCTTTGGGTGGTTTGCGCTTAGCCATTCACTTGCCTCTCTGCGAACAGCGTTGATACACCCCCGCGCTGGAATTTGGCAACGGCCATCACTTCATCTCCTTAGCCATATACCGTGCAGGGAGTTCGCCAGAGGATAGCATCTCTAGCACAATGGATGCAGGACCGCTTACCTTGCAATCGCCCGTTTCCCAGCGGCGGATTGTGCGAATGTCGCTGATCCCCAGCAATGCAGCTAGGCCAGTCTGTGATAGACCGGCCTGCTTGCGGATGGTTTGAACTTCGGGGCCGTTCATTTCCGCGCCCGCGCTTCGGCAATTTCCTTTGCCACATCGAGAGAGTAGAACCGGCCATGGTTGCCCTGAACCACATAATACTCAACCTCGGTGCCGTTGCTGCCTTTGACAAAGCTGGCGTCGATGAAAAGTCCGGCGTGGCGAATGTGGGCTTTAGGACGGTTGGTCATGTTCAGTCTCCGGTTTGGCGGGGCAGTGCCCCTTTGCTGTGACCCCCTTATGGGGCATAATGCCCTAGCCGTCAACCCCTAAATTCATTTTATTTCACGCACCGCAACCACGTCCCAGCTTCCCCCCCGTATGCACCCAAACTAGCTGGCCTGCGGTGTAACCAGTGCTGTCGATGAACGGTGTATCGTTTAGCCTGCGGAATGCTACCTCGTATTTGGTATCGCCCTTAGGGGGACTGCGCTTGCCGCTGACTGGGCGGAAGCCCTTGGGAAATTCACTCATACGCCGCGAAGGTGCTGGTCCTAAAATCGAACGTCACTTTTGCGCCGCCTTTCTTGCCGGGGAGGCCCATGCGGACCTTGCCAACCACAATTTCCGCCTCATTCCGGTCAAAGTTGGTCCGGTGATAGGTCAATCCGTATTCAGGCTTATTGGCCCAATGCGCGCTGCCCGAAATGTCATAAAGCCCCGGCGCGGCGTTCCTTCGGTCAGCTTGCGGTTTGGTTGGGTGAGCAACCAGCCAAAACGCTACGTCATGGGTTTTGGCAAAGTGTTTGATCGCGCGCAAGGCCCTTCCGATGTATTCAGTTTCGCTTTCATCGCGCCGCCGCTTGTGTTCGACTTCGTTCCAAGGGTCCAGCACAACCATTTTCGCACCATGCCGCCGGACTGCGATTGAGGCCAGCCGCAGAAATTCGTCAAGGTCCATCTCCATATCTTCTTCGACGGTCTGCGAAATAATGGTCAGCCGCTCGGCTAGGCAGGCGTCAACGTTAGCCTTGTTCGCCTTGTCCAGATCATGCTTTCCGCACTGCAACATTGCCATGCGCAGTCCGTCCCGCAAAATTGGCTTAACGTCCGTTTCAAAACTGGCCACGCAAACCGGGAAGTGGTTCAGGAGCGTGTGGCCGATGATGCAATTCATTAAGCTGGACTTGCCCATGTTGGCATAACCAGTCAGCACGGTCAGGGTGCCAGGAACAATTCGGATCAGGTCAGCAATGGCTGGAATGCCGCAATCAAAGCTGCGAATTTCCCCGCGCTCTGGAAAGTCTGAAAGCTTGTAAAGCCCCTTCACCGGATACGGTTTGGCCGTAGTGATGCAATGCACAACCGCTTCAGGACCGTGGTCTTTCAGCACTTCGTTCAGGTCCTTTGACGGGAACGGGTAATCAATGAACCTGCACCTGTCTGCCCCCAGCAAGGCCACAAGGTCCGCCGCGAGGTTGAACCCGGCTTGGTCGGCATCCGCCGCGATGACGAACTCCTTGACCCCCGCTAGAGCCTCAGCGTGGCGGTCGATCCACTCATACCGCTTGGCCGTCTCAAGGTCCGCTGTCGGCTTGCCGGGTGCACCGTTCGGAACCGACACTGCGAACCGAAAACCGGACTGGATCGCTGCCAGTGCATCCCACTCGCCCTCGGTTATCACTAGCGGCGCGTGACCGCTCTTGACCGCCGGATCGTTCAGGCAGTCCGCGTTCCACAATGCCAGCGGCGCGCCTTGGTCCATCCGGTGATCTTTTTCCGAGGTCAGCCGATACTTGTGATTGATCGTTTCGGCCCCCTCGCGATAGGGGACCGCCAGCCATGCCTTGCCGTCCCGTATTTCCGTGGTCAGGCCGTAGTCCTCGGCAAGCGTCGGATCGAGACCGCGCGCCATAAGCCAATCCGCGTGTTTCCGGTGAAGTGTCATTATTAATTGCTCCCTCAAATCCGCATTCGTTATGGCATTTCCAGACCCAACCACGGTCGTCCCGCGTCACGCTGAGACTTCGATCACGCTTGTTTTTTCTGGTTGGACCACACTGCGGGCAAATGTGTTTTCCCGTTTTGGACGGGCGAAAGTCTAACATGGTCCGCCCGCAAACTGCCAACCGTTCGCCGTGGCGCTTTTGCTTTTTCGCAGCACCGCCTCGATATACGGGACCCTATCAACCGCCCGATCAAGCTGCGCCGCCGTAACCGCTCTAGCAGTTTCTGCCTGCCCGTAATCGCGACACCATTTGCCGATCAACGCACCGGGATTTTTGCCGCCGATGAACGCCTTTGCGTCATCCCAAAAAACCTTGTCAGAATCCGGCGAATGCCCATTAGCTTTAGCTAATGGTTCTTCTTCTGTCTCTGTCTCTGTTTCTGGGGGCGTTACAACCTTCGCCCTATGTAACGTTACACGAGGCGTGGAAGTATCTGATTTATATTGAAACTTGTTCCAGTTATGAGGCTCATAACAACCCCCTAAAGGGTCTATTAACCCGGCTCTTATAAGCCTATCAAGGCCCCTTGATAGGTGGTCTAAGCGCCTCTTAAGGACGCTCTTAAGGTCGTCTAGGCATGGAATGGCCCCGTCATTTTCGGCAGCGACCGCCAGCAATTCGGTCCACAGGCGATAGTCGCTGTCGGATAGTTTCGCCACCTTGGGGTTGCGAATTGCATCAGCGTAAAAGCGAAACCAGCGGCTCATGACAGCGCGCCAAACGCCAGAAGGAAGCGCGCATAGGCGGTATCCTGTAGGGCGATAAAATAGGGGTTATCGAGCAACGCAGGCTCGCTTGCGGCAGCGCCGCGCATTGCTTGATAGGCGGCAAAAGCCATATCAGCCTTGCGTTCCAGCGTTGTTTCGTCTAAATCACACATGGGCGCGGTCGGCCCTTTCCTAAGAGGTTCTGCCGCGTCGTGCTTCCCGTCTCGCAAAGAACGGAAGCAGCCGCGCC
>CAYJDY010000091.1:0-3339 GCA_964369045.1 uncultured Candidatus Saccharibacteria bacterium | reverse complement strand
CGCTCCCAAGTACGCCGAAGCCGTGCAGGCGGGTGTCCTTAGCCCCGGCGATGCGTACAAGATGTACGTTAACGACCAGAAGCCACAGGCGGCTGCCACTCAACCTGCCGCCGTGCAGGAATATGAGTATTATGTGCAGCAAGCCCGCGAGGCTGGGCAGCAGCCGCTTGGTTGGCTGGAATATCAGTCGGCCCGTGGGGGAGCTTCTGAACGTTCCCTGACGCCAACCTACCTTAGGGGGCCAAATGGTGAGCTTGTCATGGGTCAGGCCAACAAGGGCGGCTCTCTCGACATCACTAAGGTTCCGGATGGCTACACTGTGGTTGATCCGGCGACCCTTCAGGGGCTTAAAACGGGCGTTACCGTAGATGCTAAGACCGCCGCTGCCGCCCGCGCAGCGCTGCCGGGGGCTGAACAGGCTATTACGATCGCCAAGAACGCCATCTCGCTCGTCAGGGACGACGAGAAGGGGCTGAGCGACTACTTCGGCAATACGATGGGTGTTCCAAATCGTAATACTCCGGTTGTCCCCGGTCTGATCGGTCAGGATCGTGGCAACTGGCAGGCTAACTTTAGTCAGGCCAAGGGACAGGCGTTCATGCAGGCCAGAAACATGCTTAAGGGCGGCGGACCTATTACCGATTACGAGGGTATGAAGGGCGAAGCGGCATTCTCCCGTATGGAACAGGCGGCGGCGATTGGCGATAAGGCTACTTTCCTCGCTGCGCTCGATGATTTTGAGGCCGCTGTTGAGGACGGCTACAACAAGCTCGTACAGACCGCTTCCGGGGCTTATTCGGCAGCTAATATGGGAGTCCCGCAGGGGGCTGGTGACCCGGTAGCCGCCGCTGACGCTCTTCTGAACTCAGGTAAATACTGATGGCAACTCGCGAGCAGCTTTCGGCGGCTCTGGTAAAGGCTGACGCATCGGGTAACACCGAAGACGCGAAGGTGTTTGCCGCTGCCTTGCGCTCGCTTGCCAACGATAATGCGCCTGCCGTGAATATGTCTGTCTCTGACCGTTTTGCTGCCCTGCCTAAGCCCCCCCCCACTGCGCCTGCTCAGCAGAATGTTGGCGAAAGGCTGATGGATTCTACGGCTGCGACAGTCAACGGCATTGTCAACGGCATCCCTATTCTCGGCCCTCTTGCCCAGAACACTACCGACATGATCGGCGGCGGTCTGGCGCAGCTTACGGGCGGCGACTACGGAGAATACGTCAGAGGGCAGCAGGCTCTGCGCCAGCGCGTATCTCAGTCGGCTCCCGTGGCTTCCGTCTCTGGTAACATCGCTGGCGCTCTGGGTTCCTTTGGCGGCTTAGCGGCGCTGCCGGGGGGCGCTCAGGCTCTTGGCATTACAGCTACCCAGCCGGGCTTCTTGGGCCTTCTAGGGCAAACAGGCCGCACTCTTGGCTCTACCCAGGCTATTGCTACAGTGGACAACATGGCTCGCGGCGACAAGCCGATGGAAGCTACCATTAACGCGCTTCAGACTTCCGGGCTCTCTGCTCTGGTGCCGGGTGCCTCCGCTGCTGTTCGTGGCGTTGGCCGTGGCGCAAGGAACGCCGTCCAGCCGCTCCTCAACGCCGCTAATTCTCGCAATGCCGCTACCAAAGCTATCGCGACTAATATCGCCAAGGATCGCGGCGTAGGCGCTCGCATGCTCGATAGTGAGGCAGAGGCTGCGCTAGGCGTGTCCGGCGCTCCTGTGATGAACATTGACCGATTTGGCGAAAGCATTCGCCGCCTTGGCCGCGCCTCTTCAAACGCCAGCAGTGAAGCCGGCGCGATCCTTAAGGACCGCGCCCAAACCCGTTTCGGGGATCAAGTTGTTAGAGCTAAGTCTTTCATTGGCCGTTTGATGAATGGCGCGACCGATGATCTGGCGCTTCAGGCAACGATCAAGCAGGCCGGCGATGTTGCCAATGACGTTAATTATGCCGCAGCGCGGAACAACCCGGCCTCGCGGGCCATCTTCAACCAACCGATCAAGGAGTTGATGCAGTCCGATACTTTCAGGGCGGCAATAAACGCGGCGGAAAGTCGGGGTACGGACAGAGCCGCTACGGCGGGGGTGAAAGCGGTTCGGAATCCATTTGAGTTCCGCCCTGACGGCTCGGTGACATTGAAGACCAACACAGACGGGTCTCGCGCGTTGCCGTCTTTGGACTTCTGGGATCAGGTTAAGAGGAATCTTGACCGGCAGATTGGCCTTGGGAAGCGAGCTGGCGACGACATTGGCGACCTGATGGCTATCAAGCGCAAGTTGGTTAGCGCCTTGGACGAAGCTGTCCCGGAATACAAGAATGCGCGCGGCGTAGCAGCATCGTTCTTTGACGCAGACGATGCGGTAGACGCTGGCCGTAAAGCCGCGACCTCTACTCGTCAGAATGGGGAAATTGAGCGGGCTGTGCAGCAGATGAGCAGCGCTGAACGAGACGCCTTCTCAGTCGGGTATGCCTCTGAAATCATCGACATGCTGGGAGAGCGAGGCACTCGTCAGAACGTTATCAACGCTCTGTTTGACAAGCCTTCTGCTATGGAGCGCTTGCGGATCGCGCTTGGCCCTCAAAAGGCTAAGGAATTCGAGGCGTATGTACGTGGGGAACAGATCATCGACATGACGCGCGTAGCCTTGTCTGGCGGCTCGAACACCATGCAACAGTACATGGATTTGGGCATAGCCGGTACTGCTGGTGGGCTTGCTGGCTATTTTACGTCTGGCGGCAATCTAACTCAGGCTGGGGCTACGGCTGCGCTGTTTGCCGCAGGTCGCAAGGGCATGTCTCTGCTTGGCAAGCGCGTGGACGAAAAGGTGATGAAGTACATCGCTGAGATGTTGTCTTCCACAGACCCTAAAGACGTGCAGCGAGCGCTTCAAAACGTGGCAATGAGCCAGAAGCACTTGGACGCCATCAAGGCCATCCAGACGGGGCTGGAGACGGCTACGCGCGGCGCAATTGCTGGCGCTGGTTCAGCCGCTCCTGTAGAGATTACGGTTAACGGAGGCGCTAGATGAACGTGCCGCCAGCCTTAAGCCAGGCTGAGATGCCAAAGATGACACCGAAAGCCAAAACTCCGACGATCCAACCCGGCTGCGTCCATACTGGCTTGTTCAACGTGAAACCCTCCATTTCAACCAACATAGTCACGGTCCTTGAAAATGCCTAGTATCAATTGGACACCTTCCGGCAGTCTCAGTGACTTCTACACCGGCAACATGGCCCCCCCGGATCGAGGGCCTAACGGTACGTTGGTGCAGAGTACCAATGTTGGAGGTCCGACTTCGCTGTCGCAGATTTACGGCGGCATCATCCCGTCGCAAGCCCCTATGTCTACC
>CAYJDY010000090.1:0-3340 GCA_964369045.1 uncultured Candidatus Saccharibacteria bacterium | reverse complement strand
GCACGCAGATCAATATCGGCTCTACGTCGTCCGGCGACGCTGATGTCGGGGTTCGTCCGATATCCGGAACAATGGCACTGACGGCGGACGTCCGCGGAACCGGCTGGGCTACCGGCGTCTACTACAATGAGGGCGATGTTGTCAGCTACGCTAACGCTTTGTTCGTCGCGCAGGTCGCGCACACGAGCACTGCGCTTCACACGCCGGGCGTGCTCGGAGAAACTTACTGGACAGAAACGGCGCTCGGCAACGGAGGTTTGTCGGCGCTCGTGGTCAGCATTGTTGATTCTACAGCGACGGCTACAAATACCGCGCTCCACCTTGCATACAACCCGACGGCACTCAGCATCCCGTCGACGACAACGACCGGGGTATACGGATCGCTCCGGTCGATGACGCCGGGCACCGTGAAGCTCACGCTTCCGGATGACTTTGAGATTGTTTACGACGGTCTGGATGCACTACCGTCCGGAACGACTGCCCGGCCGGTGGTCGCATACCGTGGTGGCACGCTAAATTTTGTGATGGTCGCGCCGATGCGGCTCCTGATCAGCGGTGACTACGTCACGACCGATCAGACTTGGCATCCGACCGATGCAGGCGACACGCTGCTTGGCTACTGGCAGGCCGGTTCTACTGTCGCCGACGGCGGGCATGCCTGGCATCCGGCCAGCGAGACGGACTCGATCTCGTTCTCGAACATTCACACAAACCGCTGGGAATCCACTTTCGGCAGCCGGGCGAACGCCCGCTGGGTATACGACTGGCTCGGCAACACTGAAGGTGGTGGCGACCAGGGCACCGCCCCGGGCGACTTCGCGCCGCGCCTCGTGGAGGATAACACCTTCGCGTCCGGATACGCTTACATTCTCCGCACCGGAGCCGCCACCTCCCGCATCTTCCGTGCCAAGGATGCGGACGGCGATATGGTCCTGACCACTCCCTGCCGGGTTTTCATCGCCCTGCGGCAGATCAGCGGCCTGGCTCAGGGAGACACCACCCTGCTGCGGGTCAACAGCTCCGCGGCCTACGCCACCGGATCGCCCGGAGGCCTGCACTGGCGGGGCAGCGGCAGCTACGGTTATCAATACGTCCACGCGAACTCCGGCGGCAGCTGGGGAAGCAAAGGAGGCACATTCAATACTCACGAGAATACGCTCAACGCCGTGCTGCTGACACTGGTGCTCGATGACTCCGGCGGCGGACAGATCTACAGCGGGACAACACTGGTCAGCGGCGCAATGACAACACACACGAGCATCACTCACCAATTTCTTCAGTTCTACACCGGGCTCAATGCTCACCTTGGCGGAGTAGCCATTGTCACTGGAACTGCGACCAGTCTCACCGACGAGATCAACGCGATGACCCAACTTCTCCTCGCATGAGCGTTCACTATTCTGACGGCGTAATACTCACTGGACAGAGCAACATGAGTGCTCTGCTTCAGGGCATGATCGATCAGGGCGTCAATCCGGACGTCTGGGTCGCCGGGTCGAGTCATTCGGGCAACTATCTGGCGAATGACACATGGCTGACGCTGGCGACACCGTGGGCTCGCAGCACGTTCTACGACGACGATTTGCTGCGGCACAACGGGGCCAAGTATAAGCGGCTCGTGTCTGTGTTCTTCCAGGGCGAGTCCGACACGGAGACATCGCCGCTGGCCGCCGCGCACGCGGCAAAAGTGGCTGCATACCACGAGTTTCTTGCCGAGGACCTCGTGGCTACCGACGGTGTTCTCTACGAAGTCATCATGCTGCCGTGGGACACGGCCGTAGGCTCGGGCGCTGGATACACGACCGTGCGTGCCAATCTTCTGGCGTATGTGGCCGAGTCACCATCGACTCGTGTGGCACTTGACTCGCAAAGCTGGGGCCGGTCGGGTGACAACGTGCACATGACAGCAGCGCAGGTGAAAGCCGCCGCACCAACGATCGTTGCGGCCGTGAATGCTTTTCTGGCACGGGCTGCCGGATCAGAAGGCGTCGCCGGGAGCGGTGGCGGAGGCTCCGGAGACATGCTCGCGTCTAACAATTTGTCGGAACTTACCGATGTCGCCGAAGCGCGCACGAATCTCGAACTGACGAGCGCTGCGACAACGGCTACGTCGTCCGGAGGCAACAGCACGTCTGACAGCGGAAAGCTCGTGCTGTTCCGGACCGACGGCAGCATTCGCAGCTCGACATCGATTCAGGTTTTCAAGAACGGGAGTCTGACCTCGTTTGTCACACTCGGCGCAGATAATTTGACGGGAGAACGGGAGCTTTACTTTCCGGACGCTGGCGGCACGATCGCGACCGAGGAATACGTGGGAGACAACTTCCAAACAAAGGACGCAGACCTTACGGCACTGGCCGCGCTGTCCGGGACCAACACGCTGTATTACCGCAGCGGTGCCGGGACGTGGAGCGCTGTAACCATGGGCAGCGGAATGTCATTCAGCGGCGGCACACTGTCGTCTACGGGTGGCAGTGGTGGATCGACTGGTAACCTTGTGCTGTCCAGCGCGACGCCGGACGCAGAGGGCCTGCTGACCATCACCGCGCTCGGCGCTACATTCAAGATCACCCCTCTCAGTTTGACCGTTGGATCTGAAACCGGATCGGCGCTCGTGTTGACTTCTGCGACCCCCGACGCAGAAGGCCTTCTTACCCTTGAAGCTCTCGGGATTTCGTTTAAGATCACTCCGCTCTCACTTACTTGATATGAAATACACCAGCACATTTCTGTGGCTCTCCGCCGCGCTGCTGTCTGCCGCGCCTGCGGATAAGACGCTCAATTTGTCTATCTACGATACCGCGTCTACGTCGTTCTTGAATCGCGCATTCACGGTCTCCGGAAACAACGGAAAAGTTCTCGGGATCTCCGGCGGCGACTGGGCGCTCGTGACGGCCAGTGGTTCCAGCTCGCTCACGTCTACCCAGATCGCCTACGGCGACGGGTCGAATGTGCAAACCAGTGAAGCGGCGTTCGCATATAACTCGACGCTCAACATTCTCAGCGTCGATGCCATCCGGCTGGCGTCTGCTGGCGTCGGACTTTCGACCAACGGCGACGGTGCGCTTGTCATCGACGGTCTAGGTAACGGATTTGACGAGTCCATAAAAATGGACTTCGACACGACTTCAAACGTCGTGCAGACCAGCTCGCCGCTTACCGGCGTGACGATCATGGACTATCTGGACATGTCGCTGCGCGTAACAGACAGCGGAGGAAATTTCGCAACGCTCGGGCCGTCGGGCATCACAGTGCACAACAGCGCGTGGGCCGGGAACTACACACTCGATTTCGGTGGGACCGACGGAGCTAATGAGGAGATTGCGTCGAAGGAATGGGT
>CAYJDY010000089.1:0-3376 GCA_964369045.1 uncultured Candidatus Saccharibacteria bacterium | reverse complement strand
ATACAATGAACACTACTGACAAACTTCGACTCAAGAAGTACAACCCAGTGTTGCGTAAGCATACTTGGTACTCCGAGACCAAAAAATCTCTTGGACGAAACGAAGTTAAGAAATAGCTTCTAAACATATTTGTTGTTAACACTATCTTGTGTTATAGTTTGTTTAGAATTTCATTTATGACAGAGAGAGAATCACGCGATCTAATCATAGTTGGTGCCGGCCCAGCCGGCTTAAATGCTGCGATCAATGCAGAGTCAGAGGGACTCAATACCCTCGTTGTAGATGCAGCAGACTACCCTGGCGGTCAGGCCGCTAAGTCAACACGTATCGAAAACTATGGTGGTTTTCCGGGAGGTGTATCCGGCTCTGAGCTCACTGGCAAGATGGTAGACCAGGCTCTCGGCTTTTCAACAACTTTTATCGGTCCTTGTCGCGTAGAAGAGCTAGAACCAACTGAAGACGGAATAATCGTCCGTGATGATACAGAAGAGTTTCTAGGAAAAACAGTGCTCCTTGCGATGGGAGTTGGTTACAAAAGACTTGTTGTTCAAAACTTGTTTGCATACTTGGGACGCGGTGTACATTATGGCACTCCTTCACTCGAAGAAGAGCGGCCAAAGGGCGACCTATACGTTGTGGGTGGCGCCAACAGTGCTGGCCAAGCAGCGGTATATCTATCTGAATCTGAGGCTTGCAGAGTCAATCTACTTATCCGTGGTGACGATATTCGAAAGAGTATGAGCGAGTACCTCGTAGAACGACTCGAGAAAGCCGAAAATGTGACCATACAGACAAATACGCAGGTCGTGGGCGTAGACGGCAATGGTTCGCTCGGCGAAATTACGTTAAAAAGAAGTGCTGGTGATGAGCCGACGGAAGAAAAAGTTCCGGCAAACCGACTATTCATTTTTATTGGTGCGGAGCCAAAAACGGCATGGCTAAGAAATATTGTGGATGTCGACCCTAAAGGCTTCGTCGTAACCGGACGTGACCTTCCTGATGAATCACGTGATGCGTTTCAAGATCAGACTGGACGACTCCCGTTTGAGCACGAGACACGGATGCCGGGAGTATTTGCTGCAGGAGATATCCGTTGTGGTACCACAAAGCGTGTTGTGGTTGCTGGAGCAGATGGCGTGATCGCTGTCGGCGAGTTGCACCGCTACTTTGCAAGTCTCAAGAATCCAAAAAGCTAGCTATTCACGAGCTCGGCGCTTGCCCAGAACTAATCCGAGCACAAGCCAAAACGTCATGAATACAAAGGCGCCTACGAAGGCCAGCCCAGAGCCAAGCTCGGCAATCACAATTGCAGCGGTTGCAGTGATGAGCCCTCCACCCATAAACGGTTCGAATGCCAGTTGCTTGTAGGCAAAAGCTTCACGGGCTTTTGACTGATTAGTCGGATCGGACAATCTATTCATAAGTAGCCCTGTGGCAGTCATACCCATGGATTGTCCAGTGTTTGTAATGCCGTTTTCAAACCAATATTTGGGGAACATTCTTGGTGCCAAAAAGGCAAAACAACCGAGGATCCAAGCGATTCCTGCCACCGATAAAATTATCACAATGGCTAGATTATCTTTAACAGTGGCCAAAGAGATGGTGGCTACTGCGCTGGCAATAAGGACATCTAGCGCAATGGTGCTTATCACCTGGATCGTATGGCGTTGAACTAGGTGCTGTAGTTTTAGTTTGCGCAGAGAAAACTGTACGATTAGTCCGCCGATCATAGCAAATGGGAACAAAGGAACATACGGAATGAAACGTAGCGTAGTCCAATGGACAAGTACTACCTCTTCGAGATATTGCAAGGCTTCGAATATCCCGATCCCGATGCCGATGGCGAGTGCAAAAGCGCTGATGTTTAATAGTATTGATTTGGGGTTGGTATTAATTTTCTGCCCAAAACGAACCAAGTTATAGCCACTTCGAATTAATATTCGGCGCTGTTCCTTCCAGACTTTTTCATCAATCAAATAGCCGTGACGACGATTACGCCAATTGATCAAAATAACACCACTCAGTATCGCCCCAATCAGGCTAATAGTAGCGAGCGTGAGGGCAATGTCAGTTCCTTGTGGCCATCCAAGTTGCTGGAACGATGGTGCTAGGCCTGCCGCAGTTCCATGACCGCCTTCAAAGCCAATTTCGATCAGCGATCCTGCGAGCGGATTTGCACCAAATAGCGGGGTCAACACAAGTACCGTCAAACCAATACCAATCACGTATTGCCCCCATGCCAGCGTATTACCAAAAGAAAGCATAGGACCAGACAATCGCCACAACTCTTTTCTGCTTGGTATGGTTTTACCTAAAAACAGGCCCGCAAAAACAACAGTTATCAGATACTTCGGTAATGTCGCCCAGTAATCCGTGACCTGGCTGGAAATCACATGGAGCACCTGTGGTCCGAGAATTAATCCCAAAATTCCCGCCAGTAGTGCACTCGGTATAAAGTAACGCTGGAGCACTCGTGATCCGCGTTTGAACGAACGTGATATCGCCAAAATAAAACCAAGAATTACGAGACTTTCAACGAATGGTGACATGCAGACTAAATTATAGCAAAAAGCTTATGATATTTGCGGCTTTTACAATTGTTTGTAAAAACTAGAAGCCGTGGCCAGGATCTATCTCAGTCTCGAATCGTACCTCAAAGTCCGTAGCAGATATAACCGCAGGAACGGCAAGCCCTGGAATATCAATGCCATGCTCGTGTTCACCAAAGTACTGAGCAATTCGTGCGAGCTGCTCTACGCCAGGAGCATGTGGAACCTGATTATCATCAAAGCAAATTGCATACTGGGCATCATCTCCATTGTTTAGAATATGACTATTGATTTCTTCAACCAGTCGGTCGCGCTCTGCTGTAGTGTCGGCCCATCGATCTGCTTCATAGTTTGGCTCGAGAGCACCTGCCGAAATGATCGTGCAGGTAGCGTCGATGTCAGGTGAGTATGATGTAGAAACCATGTCTGCACAGCCAGATAACATGATCATGCCTACCAGTCCTGCCCCAACGCGTCTCGGTCGAATCGCTTGCTCAATCTTGGAGAGGGTCTCCCCAATAGATGTTCGTATTTTTGTCATGATTGTATACGATCATTGCATCGTGGATACCGATTGTCAAGAAGACTTCTGGCCATTCCGGGTACATGGAAGACAACATTAAGTCGCTTTCTCGGAGCAAGCTCCTGCGATAGCCCCTCACGAACGAACTCACGGTTCGTATTTTTGTTTTACAAAAATACCCGTGGTTCGGTTTCGCGGAGCCCAAACAAATTAAAAACCCATCCGAAAGGATGGGACTTTAATTTGGCAGGGGTACGTGGAAGACAACGTTAAGTCGCTTTCTCGGAGCAAGCTCCTGCGATAG
>CAYJDY010000088.1:0-3455 GCA_964369045.1 uncultured Candidatus Saccharibacteria bacterium | reverse complement strand
GTAGGAGATTTATTATACCCACATTTATTGTTAGAAGAATTATATTTATCTATATAAAATTGCTCATTACTGATTAAGTTTTCTTTAAATTGCGTTTCTTCTAGAATTAGAAACTTAAATTTGTCAGCACCATATTTATTATATGCCGCTTGTAGATGATTATTGTAATGCCTATTTAACCTTAGTTCTATAAAATGAGTTTTCTCACGATTTTTAAGATTAACTGCGCTACCTATATAAACCTTTTTATTCACAGTGTTCAATATAGCATAAATTCCAGACTTCATGATACCATCTTAAGCACTAACAAGCCCAACCTAATTCAATAGATTGAGCTTGTCAATAAGGTATTTCAATTATTTTGTTCTAATTATTTAGGATTATCTTCCTTAATAATTCTATAGCCTTGCTGTTTAAGCTCCATCACAAAAGCAGCATCGTCTGGAGTTTTATAAGGTACTAAATCAGCTTCCTTACCTACTACATACCCATATTCATTTAACGTCTTAATAGCATCGTCTTGATAGACAGATACGTTATCTTTACCGGCATCAGGATGAGGAAAGAAAATATACTTACGCTTAGGCTCATCAAACTTAATCAAACCTAGAGCTTCAAGAGCTTGAATAAATGCTTCTGGATAAGCAATCCCATGACAACAATTTTCAATAGCTTCTTTTCTAGTCATATTATGTTTTTCCTGTCCTTCATACCATGAAATTATTTTAGATAAACCTTCTAAATCATAACCTAAAATTGTTACAGTTTGAGGATATTTACTATCCGCGCTATGCCCGTCAATCCAACCTTGCCTATAAGCTTCTGTTGAAGTCATTTTACATATGTTTATAAATGTTTTCACAATCTACCCTCCAGATAATCAATCAATGTATCTCGCGCCTCAATCCATCCGTAACATACCTTAGCGCAATAGCCAACTGATGAAAGATAATCAATCCATATGATTTGATTATCGCTCAATCCTCCATTTAAACTATTTCTAACTTTTTCTATCTTTAGCTCAATCCATAAACCAGCATATTTATTTTTAGGAAAAGGCATTACTATATCAGGTACTCCTGATTTAACGCCTTGAGCTTTTAAACTAGCTCCTTCTCGCGCGTCTCTATTACCCCCGTTAGGAACATGAGCTAGAAATTTAAGTTGTGGGTAAAGCTTATAATTCAGAGCAGACCAGCAAAACAACGCTTTCATATGAGAAGCCTCAGTTCCAGCTTTAGCTAAAAGTTCCGGTGTTATACTCATTTCTTTTCATTCTACAGTTAGGAGTTAGTAACCACTCACCTACAAATTTATTGTGTTTTTGTCTGTTACAAGCTCTACAGCTAATCTCTATATTATTTTTATCATTAGACCCTCCTCTACTCAGAGGTATCACATGATCTATTTCATAACAGATTAAATATTCAAAACACCAGTAACAAGTATTCCAATATCTCTGTAATTTTTCAAGAATATCATAAACTGTATATGAGCCAGAAGCGTTAGCTAAATCAACTCGCCTTTGTTGACGATAAGGACTTAAATATTCAGAAGTCCAAGCCAATCCATGTCTATAATTAGGATTATTCTCATTCATCAATCTATTTTTATAATCAATAGCCATACATTTTCTAGAGCAATAAGTTCCTTCTCTTTCGTAATGAGAAAGCTTGATGTAAAATTCTTTATCACATACTTTACAATTACATATAAATCCTGTTCTGCGATGACAACCACAAGATTTGCGCAAACCTCTTAACAAGATAGTAGATTTTACACTAACAAAATTTCCACAATCACATACACAAATCCACAAAGCTTTACCATGCTTTGAACCAAATCTTTTAAGAACAGTAAGACTATTATATTTTTCTCCTTCTAAATCAAAAGCAGTAAACATTATTTATTATCATCCTTTATCGATTTAGCTCCATCAGCCATTAAACGATTAAGCAAATGATGTTTCATTAAATCATAACCTGTATTCATGGAATAAGCATTACCAGTATTTAGCGCAATTCTTAACTCAGGTTCATTGTCTTTATTGATCGTCACAACAGCAATTGATTTAATATTTCCTAGATAATGAGCTTGTGAAAGCTCCTCCATGACTTCATGAACTTTCTTTTGAGCTTCGTTCATACATCACCATTTATAAGTTACATCGCGTCTATACATTAGAGCATCTTCTCCTTTAGCTCCATAAGTATCTCCGAAACCTACAGCGCCTCCTCTAAAAATTGCAGTTTGATTTGAAGCATCTTTTTTCAATAAAATTAAAATTATTACCCACAATCCTTGCAAGACTAAATGCTGGAACAAATCTGTTCTAGCTGTTGTTTGGTTCGCCATTAATCAAATCCTCAACCTCTGCGTATTCTGATCTATGAAACTTATTCATTTCATCATTCAAACGCTTATACTCTATAGCATAACGCTGTACGATTTCTCTAATGCCTTCACGGCAAGCTTCAGCTTTTTCTATCGTATCAAACTTACCGCGAGTATCTTCCTTACGCCTATGGGTAGGTTCACCATCGATGCTACCATAAACTTGATTACGCTTCTCACTAGTAACCTTCATGATAGGAAAGCCAAAGGCTGACCATCCTGTTACAATTGTATAATAGAGAGCTTTGCTTGTCATTTTATTTACCTGAAATACAGTTATTCAACGTGCCCGCGTCGGTTAATCATCCGCCCATATCCTCTCATTATCGTTCGCACGCTTAAGAATTGTAGGCTACAACCCATAAGGAAGCAAGACTAACAAATCCCCAAACTTAGTTCCTCTCGCTGTACCAATAAGAGTTACGGTAAAACCTAAGCTATTTTTAAAATTTTCACCTATAAGGATTGCTATCACAACTCTAATTCCTTCTGATCTGTAATTTTAATTTTTAAACTACACTCGCCTTCAACAATAAAAAGAGCAGTGGGGAAATGTTTACGCAAATCCTCAATGCTCTTTTTCACATCATAGCATCCTAACACAAGATTAGGGTTTCGTCTCAATAGAAATTTTATCATCTTAGCGTTAGCTAAAGATTTACCTTGTTGTCGAGTTTCAACACTATACATTTTAATCATAGGCTCGCACCATTCTCTAGGCCAAGGTAATTCGCTCATACTCTCAATCCCTTTACCTTAGCTCTCTTTCGCTTTTTAATCTCTCTCCTGATTTTCTTTTTATTCAGCTTTACTCGCGCAGGGTCACTCTCAGCATTTTGAGCCATTACTTCAAATAGCTCAGGACTAATACCTAGTTGAGAGATATGACCAAATTTTATCTGTTTCAAATTACCTCCACTCTGTCATTTTATCAAACTTGTGACCCGTAAAACTTTTAAATTTGCTTTCATTGTAACGCAGTTCATTTTGCCTTTCAGCTTCACACGCAGGACGTTTAGCCGAACTACAATAGAAACGGCCATCAGACAAACCTTTAAAAT
>CAYJDY010000087.1:0-3480 GCA_964369045.1 uncultured Candidatus Saccharibacteria bacterium | reverse complement strand
CCGTGACCGTGATGTTCTTCAGCGTCTCGTTCAGCTTGTCGGTGGACCGGCTGAACATGGGTGCGCCGCCACTATCCGGCGCGGAGGATTCATTCGGAAGAATGTCGTTGAGGCGATCAGTGATTTCAGCGTTAGAAAGTTCAGGGCCTAAATCAGCGTCAGACCATTGGGCTGTATCAGTGCGGAAGTTAATCTGAAGCCGCTTGGCTATCGTGGCATCGGCAGGGTGATAGTCGTCGTGATCAGATACCCGAACTTCATACGTCTTGTAGTCGTCATAGGTCTTGTATTCCTTGTCATACGGACCAACCCCAACATCCTTTGTGTAGTAGGTAGACGATGAGATATTGCTTGCGCCACGTGACTTGAACCCAATTTTCTCCAGCAACGATTCAACCCGCCGTGCATTGGCATATTCAGCGATGGCTTGGTGATACTCGGCTTCCGGCATGCCATCGCCGTTGATTTCCTCGCTGGCCTTCTTGAGCCAAAACTTGTCGAGGTCTGGGTTGTAATCGCCGGATGCGTTGTCAAACGCTGGCATGGGCTCATTTGTACCACGGCTGAAGAAAACATCTTTTCCGGTCGCCGGTTTGCCGCCCTGCTCCACAAAAGCTCTCGCAGGCAGAATCAGTTGGGTGATGATCTCGTCGTCCGTCAGGGTCAGGTTGCTGAAACCGTTCTCCCGTAGCCAGGTGCGGATCATGGCGATCGCGCGCTTCACAAACCCGATTTCGGGGGTGTTCTGCGCCATTTCGGCCAATACTTCCTCGGCTGCAATCAGGCGGTCAAGGTCGGGAACACTTCTCAGGCCGTATTCCTTGATCTTGGCATCTACTTCGGCCTTCCTGAACGTGGCAATCTGCTGCAGGATAGGCTTCAGGCCGTCACCAAAGGTGCCTCTCAGGCCAAAGTGACCCAGCGTTTCATGGAATAGAACCCGTTGGACGTCGCCCGGGGACTTCAGCTGTGACGACATCAGGTAGACCGTGCCGCCGTAGTAGAAGCCCTCCGGTGTGCCCGCTGCACCGCCGCTGCGCTGGCGCTGATCTTCGGCGCGAACCGCTGCAGGTATCCGCTCGTCGGCCATGTCGAAGGCCACGATGATCTTGGGCGCGTTCTTCCATTTGGATTTGATGCGTGCCACCTGACGTTCAACCACATCCGTTGCCTGGCTGCGCGCGGCTGGGCTGAAGCTGCGGCTGAACATAGCCACGCCCGTATCGGTTTCCTTGGTCTGCACCGTCTCGAAGAATCCATCAAAGGCTGCCCTGATCTGCGGCATTTCAGCTGCCACCGGGTACGGATAGGCCCCTTCCAGTGCAAACACGGCATCGCTGACCACATTGGCCAGATAGTCGTTTGATGCGCCTTGGTCATTCAGTTTGGCGATCAGGTAGCTCTCGAATGACCGTGCCGACATTTCGCGGCCAGTTGTCCAATATTCTTTCGTTTTCTTTTCGTCCAATTTCTGTGAGCGTGCTTTCAGCCCAGTCAGACCGATGATTGCCCGTACGTTGTCAAACGCCTTGCGCATTTCCTCGCGCACACCCGTTCCGCCTGTGGTGCTTTCGGTCATGTAGGTTGGGGCACCGCCGTTGTCCTTGGCGAAGTAGTTGTCCATGGCGTGCCACCACTCATGCCCTAGAGAACCGGCTCCCTGTGTCTTGGTCAGGTTGATGACCACTTGACCGGGTTCGTAGTGGGCTGCAGCATCCCCAGACCCACGGGCGCCAAAGGCCAGTCCAAGGCGACCATTCAGAGACAAGGCTTTCGGCGGCAGGTTGATGACCCCCGCCAAGTCCATCAGCGAGTCATAGGCGCGGTTCAGGTCTTGCTGGCGTCGCGGGCCTTCCACGTAGTTCCCGAACTGCACACCCCGGAATCCAAAGGTTTCATGGAACTGCTCGGGTGTTACATCGCCGCCTTGTCGGTGATCGCCACCCACACGCGGCGCATTCTCGGCATTGCGCACGTCGGGAACGTGTTTGTATTTGGCCAGCAGATCTTCCAGCTCGGCCTTGTTCTCGGCCAGGTACTTCCGTACCGACTTCACATCAGCAAATCCAGTCTTCAGTTTGGCGACGTGCTTACCGATCTTTTTCCCAATGAAGTAGGGGTTTTCCTTCACTCCGCTCTGGCTGTAGACCTCAAAGGATGTTCCCTTGGCTTCCGGTTTTTCCTCCGCCAAAGTGGTTAGTTTTTCCTTGAACTTGGCAATCACATCCTCTTTGGTGTCAGCAACCGCCAGTTCGGTGCGCCAGTTACCGTAGGCATTGGCTGCACTGGTCTTGGTCACGGACCACATCGTTTTTGGCGGGTTGTACTCCACGCCCCTATACATGCCGTATTGGCCCGATGACAGCTTCAAACCTTTGAGAGATTGCCCGTGTCCAGCCGCCAAATACAGGTCCACGTTACCGCCAAAGTCTTCCTTCAGCGATGCGAACCGGGCAGACTCAAACATGGCCCTTGTCTTCTCAGCCTTGTCGCTGGCCGGGTTCAGCATGTCGTCTGCAAGGCTTCTCAGCACTTCCACATTCGTCACCCAGCCCTTGAGTTTCCAGCCCTTCTGCGGCTTGTTGGGAACGGCGTCGCGCGCGGCATGGGCAAAGGCAACCACCCACGGGTCAGCGCCGTCGTCCAAGAACTTCTGGTAATCAGGCTCTGGCCAGGTCTTTGACAGCGGGTGATCACCGGTTACCAACTCCTTGGCTTTAGTCATGCCGTCCGCGTAGGCCTCGGCATAAAGCATCTTCTTGGCGCCACCAATCTTCTCGCCGAAGTCCTCAATCTTGGCACCGCCGCCCTCGGATTTGGTGGATTTTTCAGTTGCGCCTGCTGCGGCATCAGCAAGGGCATTGCCGATGGCCATCAATCCACGTTTCGTAGGGACAAATTCATGCTCAGTGCCCATGTCCGTGCGCCCTTTGCGGATCAAGACACTGACCAAGGGGCGGATTTGGCGCGAGGTCAACCCGAAGAGGTTGGCAGCTGTTGGGAAGAACCAACGCACGTCGCTTTGGCTTTCGTTCAGGTCCAGCGATTTGATTTCAGCTGCCGTAGGCTCGGAGCCGCGCTTGATCCGAGCGGCCAGCGCATCACGACGTGCGCGCTCCTGCGCATTGGCTGTCGCTCGCTCGGCCTTCTTGGCGCGCCAGTTCTCGGCAGCCTGATGAGCCTGGGCCTGGGTGGAAAACGGGCCACCAGGTACACCGTCGCCGTCAACCTCCGAGAGGAATTTGTCCTTGATCGGCCCTTTGCCCGGATACACCCTGATTCCATCGGACTCTTGGGTACCGTCATTTGCTACGTTTTCAATAGCTACTTCCTCAGACGACACGAGGGTTGACTCCGGCTTCACGCTGTCGTCAGGCTTGGCGGCATCAAAGATTGCTGGCCGTGCTTCTTTCACCATTGCGGACACTTTGGCGTAATCAGGCGATTTTGATTCTTCCTGCAATGCGTTTTCCAGTATCG
>CAYJDY010000086.1:1243-3503 GCA_964369045.1 uncultured Candidatus Saccharibacteria bacterium | reverse complement strand
CCACATTCTTCACGATGACCCCTCGGGTCTCGAGGAGCTTGTAGAAGTTGTCGATCCAGCCGCCCTCAATCGCAGCCTTTGCCTGCGCGTCCCCGTACTTGGCCGCGGTCTGCGCATACTTCGCCTGCCGCTCAGCCATGGTCAGGGCCCGGTCGTCCGTGGCCAGCTTGTACTCGGTGAGCATTTGATTTTCGGTGTCGTGGGCCAGCTTCGTGTTTTCGAGCCACTCCTTGTGCGCCTTTTCATAGGCGTCCTTGTCGCCCTGCTTAACGGCAGTCATGGCCGCGGTCGCGGCGTTGAGCGCGTTGATCCCAGGCCGCTGGGTTGCCAGAGCACCGAAGGCCACCAGCAGCGGCATCATTTGCCCGAAGACGCGCATCGGGTTGTTGAAGTCCTCGGGAGAGACCCCGCGTGCCTTGGCCACGTCTTCTAGCGTGGGCACCGCCGGGAGCGCCTTCATTCGGGGCACCGGGATGTGTTCCGGCACGGGCTCAGCATCCAGCGCTGCGAGCTTCGCCGCCTTCTCGTCAATCTGGATTCGCGCTTGGTCGATGTCTTGGCGCTGGCGTGCGATCGCGTCGAACAGCGGCTTCATCATCGGATCGGACGACACCTGATCCGTCGCCGCAGCGTTGATCTTGCTGTTCAAGTCGATCGCCTGCCCGACCGCGCTGTCCGGCGCGGGGGCCGCAGGAGCCGGAGGCGCGGGCGGAGCGGCCAAGGCTCCGGTCACGGCGCCGGAGCCAGTCGCCGCCGGGCTAGCCACCGTCGAAATGCCCCGCTTGCCCAGCAGGTCGTCAAGCATCGTCGCCATTACCGTGACACCGCCGCTGCGAAGTTCGCCAGCGCGCTACCGAGCGCCGTGTCCCTCTGGGTCTGGGCATTGAGGAGCGACAGGTAGGCTTGCGCTGATTGCCCGGTCAGCGCCGCCACTGCGTTCAGGCCCGTCTGGGCCATCTGCTGGCCGATCTTGAACTGAAGATCGACCCCCGACTCCACCGCGGCGTTGAGGTCATCGCCCTCCGCCGTGGACCCGCTCATTCCCATGGCCGCGTAGCGCTGCCGGATCGCTGCCTGCGCCTTGCGCACCATGCGGGAGATGCTGTTCAGGCCCTTGGCGCCGATGTTCCCCTGGAACCCGGCCTCTGCGATGCCGCCCAGCCGCCCGGCCAGTTCCTTGTTCGACGCCGCCAGATCCTTGATCGCGTCGCCCGCCGAGCCAGTGCCGCCAGAGCCGCCCAGCAGGCCAGCGCCCAGCAGGCCGCCAGCCACGATGTCGGTGGGGGTGACGCCCAACGGGAGCTTGCCGTCGCCGCCGCTCGTGGCAGTTGCCCCACCGCCGCCACCCGTCATGCCGGCAAGGCCAGCCGCGGCACCAAGCGCCAGCGCGCCCGGGATCAGCAGCCCGTTGCCGTCGTCTTTCTTTTCGCCCTCGACCACCACTTCGGACAGATCTTTGCCCTCTGGGGCGCCGATCCCAGTCGGAACGCTGAAGTTGAACGCGGGCGCCGCCGGCGTCGTAAGGCCGGTCACGTCCACGCCAGACACGTCAGTGGGCTGCGGCAGCGTGTTGCCGATCGTGCTCAGCCCCAGAACGTCCTCAACCGCAGATCCGGGCACAATGGCCGGGTCCTGCGCCGCCGCTTCCGGGCGCACTTCCAGCCCATCCACCGTAGTCGAACCAGCAGATTGCGGGCCGCCCGCCGCGAGGTTCGCTCCGACATTCGAGATCACATCGCCAACCGCGCCGTCCAGCGCGGGGGCCGGGGCCTGCCCGTTGACGCTCACGCCCTCAACGGTCGTCGGGGCTGGGGTCGCCGTTCCGGATGCGCGCGTGGATCCTGCCGGGGCGTAGCCACTGCCACCACCGCCACCGAGCCCGCTCACGCCATTACCAACGGCGCCACCGATCGCGCGGGAGAGGGCCGTCGAACCCGTATTCCGGATCCCGTTGACGAGAAGACCGCTGAGGAGACTCATCAGAACACCGCCTTCCGCCACGGATAGATGTCGGGCGACAGGCCGCCCTCAAGATCAATATCCGATCCAGCCGCCGCCGGGGAGGGCGCCGCAGCGCTGTCCGAAGCGCCAACGCCCGGAGCACCGCCGGCCCCCGCAGCACCACCGCCTCCGCCGGCGCCACCCGCGCCACCCGGAGTGGCGACCACGCCCGGAGCCGCGGGAACGACTTGAGGCGCCTGCGCGCCCGGCGAGCCCATCCCGGGCCCCTCAGTTTGCAGGAACGGATCCCCGCCCTTCG
>CAYJDY010000086.1:0-1143 GCA_964369045.1 uncultured Candidatus Saccharibacteria bacterium | reverse complement strand
CCCGGCGAGCCCATCCCGGGCCCCTCAGTTTGCAGGAACGGATCCCCGCCCTTCGGACCGACCGCCGGGCCCTCATCCCACCCGGCATCCGGCACGCCGGACAGATCAGGCTTCGGCAGCAGGCCCAGCGTCTGCGCCAGTAGCCCCGTGCCCAGATCGCCGCCGATGCCGCCCAGGGTGTCGCCAATCAGTCCCTCCGGGGTCAGAAGCCCCGGCTGGCCACCGTCGTTCACCATGCCGTTGTTGTTTAGCGCGCTCAGCCCCGTTTCGTGTAGGCCGGGAACATCCGTTCCGCTCACCCCGCCGACCAGCGGGAACGGGGGCGTGATGTCCGACCCGGGCTGCGACGTGACGGTGATCGGGTCCAGTTCCGTGACGCCGACCGTAGGCTGGAGCGTGTCGGTGCCGATGCCGCCGGGGCGCCCGGCAACCGAGTTCTGACCACCGGATCCTGCGAGCACGCTCCCAGCGGCCCCGCCGATCGCGCGGCCAAGGCCGTTGCCGCCCGCCGCCGTGACGGTCAGGGTCGGCAGGTCGGTCACGGCGCTTCCCACGGCATTGCCCAGCAGGTCATTCCCGGCGCCGCCGACGATCCGGTCAAGGCCGCCGCTGCTGGCGATCGTGCTGCCCAGCCCGCTGGCCGCGGCCCCAGTCGCATTTGCAGTCGCCGCCCGGGACAGGCCCGACCCGAAGGTCCCGCCGCCCAGAACGCTGGTGAGCCCAGACCCAAGCGCGTTGCCAGCGCCGGCGGAGACACCGCTCAGCAGAACCTGCTTCAGCGGATCGCCGGACATCGCGCTCGCGCCGGCGCCACCGAGCGCCGCGCCCAGGAAGGGAGCCAGCCCGGGGATGGCCGCGCCCAACAGCGGGGCGCCGACCTGAAGGGCGATCTTGAAGATCTGGGACATCAGCCCATTGTCGCGGGGGCCGGTCAGCGACAGCAGTTCCGGGTTCATGCCCGTCTGCTGGGCAAACTGGTCCGCCTGCTCCTGGGTCCACTTCCACGAATCGGCCCCGTTGAGGCCCATGTCGTTGGCTGCTTGCCGGGTATTCTGGACTACCGCCGCACCGCCGCCCATGGCTCATATCCCCCTCAACGTCCGAGGGACATTACCACAGGATCGTCAAGGGGCTAGACGGGCT
>CAYJDY010000085.1:0-3635 GCA_964369045.1 uncultured Candidatus Saccharibacteria bacterium | reverse complement strand
ATCTGGCAATACCCCAGTCGCAACGGCTGATCTCTACGACGAATGTGGAACCCAACTTACCGTTAATGGTGCGTTCTTGTCTCAAAAAGTAGCCTTACTGCGTACTTTTGGTTCGCTTCGAGCGGCAGGCAATGACAACCCGTACCCAAGTGGAACGCTACCAAAGAGTTGTCCTGGTAAAGTCTCGTCTACAGAAAAGGTTTGTGCCGCAGAGGTCTTTAACTTTAGTCCGAGTCTCTACATCGCTGATTCACCAGGCCCTGCAACAACCTCCAACGCGAGTGAGCGGGAATACCAGTACTATTCACTCCTCCCACCGATTTTATAGTGTAACTGTATATATACTAATATTTAACAGGCATGAACGTAGGTAGCGGTGAGTAAAGTTTTTCAAAATAAGTATTGTAGAACTGAGTAACGCTTATGCTATAATCAGTGCAATATGAGCATACTGAGTGGGATATCTGAATTTTTCGGTCTGGACATCGGTACTACAGCAGTCCGATTAGTTGAACTACATAACTCTGGCAGATCAAAAGCACTTGTTAAATATGCCTTTGTTCCGCTCGAGCAAAATATTGCTCTCAGTGAATCAAAAGTTGACCAGCAAAAACTTGCTCAGGCAATCAAAGATTTAGTTGACCAATCAAATGTGACTACCAAAAATGTCGCTGTTGGCCTACCAAGTCAGAGAGTTTTTACGACCGTTGTAGACATAGACCGCTTAAGTGCTGATGAAATTGCCAAGACCATTAAATATCAGGCAGACTCACTCATTCCGACCCCACTCGCTGAGTCAAAGATTGACTGGGCAGTCTTAGGTGACTCGGCAAAAGACAAAGACAAGATTGAGGTTCTGCTCACCAGTGTCACCAATTCTTTTATAGAAAGTCGACTTGATGTCCTGGAGTCAATTGGCCTAAACGTGATAGCTTTTGAACCTGATCATATGGCGCTTAGTAGGGCAGTAATTCCTTTTGATACCACAGCTCCCCAGATGGTTATAGATATTGGCAACAAGGCAACCGATATGGTCGTATGTATGGCAGGGGCACCGCGCTTAGCTCGATCTATACCAACAGGTAGCGAGGCAATTATTCGCGCAGCAACTCAGAATCTCAATATCGACGACAAACAAGCGCAACAGTTTGTAAATAAATTTGGTCTCAGTAAAGACAAACTAGAAGGCCAGATCTATAACGCAATTATTGGTACCATCGACATTCTCGTCACAGAGATGGATAAATCAATCAAATTCTTCCAAACCCGCTATCCAGATATGAAGATTGAGCGAATTATTATGACTGGTGGAGCGTCAGCACTACCTGACTTTCCGTTATATGTTGCGAATAAATTTGGATTAAATGTAGAGATCGGTAACGCTTGGCGAAATGTTTCGTTCCCAGCCGATCGACAAAACGAGCTTCTAGCTGCCTCAAATCACTTTGGCGTAGCGGCAGGTCTTGCGGAGCGTGAGATATGATCCAGTTTAATCTTCTACCAGATGTAAAACAGCAGTACATTCGTGCTGCACGAATGAAGCGCACAGCAATTGTCATAGCCTTCTTGGTGACGGCATCGTCATTATTTATCTTTATCATGTTATTTTTATCAGTCCACGTATTCCAAAAGAATACTTTAGATGATCTAAGTAGCTCAATTAAGTCAAAAACCGCCGAGTTAGAGAGTAAGCCAGATCTTGACAAGGTCTTAACAATCCAAAATCAATTAAACAGCTTGCCGGACTTGCACGACCAGAAGCCAGTGACGAGCAGGTTATTTACCTACGTCGCTCAGGTAACACCAGCGCAAGTCAGTATCGGCAAGATTGATCTTGATTATGGCACAAAAACGATTAGCATAGTTGGAAATGCCGACTCATTAAGTACCGTTAATAAATTTATAGATACCTTAAAGTTTACTACCTACTCGGTCCCGGCAGAGGCAACAAGCCCAGGGGCTGAAAGTACTTCAAAGCCATTTTCCAGCGTAGTCTTGTCTAGTTTCTCACGCAATGATAAAGAAGCAACATACGCTATTGCACTTAGTTATGACCCAACCATATTTGACAGTAGCAAGAACATCGTTCTTACCGTGCCGAAAATAATTTCTACTCGTTCCGAAACTGAAAAACCAACCGAACTTTTTAAAGCTTTACCCGAAAAGAAACAATAGGAAAAATAATGGCAAATACACATTTTTCATCAAAAAGAGTACAGATCAATAAATCGCAGGCAACAATCGTTGGGGTTGTTGCGGGAGCGGTGTTCATTGCGGTGTTTTCCCTTGTTTCATCAAAGGCATTATGGACTCAGCGTGGTTATCAGGCACGAGTTATAGATAAGAAGCAAACTGCAGATCAGCAACTAGACGAGAATCTAGCCTCAGTTACGACACTTGCAACGAGTTATAAAGCCTTCGTTAGTCAGCCAGTTAACATGCTTGGTGGTAATCCGAGCGGAAGCGGTGAAAAAGATGGAGATAATGCACGTCTTGTGCTTGATGCATTACCAAGCAAATACGACTTCCCAGCATTGACATCGAGTTTAGAGAAGATCCTAACAGACAAGGGTTTCAAAATCGAAGGAATTACTGGTACTGATGATGAAATAGCTCAATCATCAGCCAAGCAAACAGGTACACCGAGCCCGGTTGATATGCCATTTCAACTGAACGTTAGTGGTTCGTACCAGTCAATTCAAGACTTAGTTTCAGTTTTCGAGAGATCCATTCGTCCGATTGTTGTTCAAAAAGTGTCAATAAGCGGTGGTGCAGGAAATATGAAGATGCAAGTAGAAGCAAAGACTTTCTACCAACCTGAGAAAACACTTAGTATTAAACAAGAGGCGGTAAACTAGCATGAAACAAAAAGATATCGCCCTTTTCGTCGTCGTAGCTATTGTAAGTGCAGTTACGTCAGTTCTTTTGTCAGGTTTGCTCATTACGCCCAAAAAAGATAAAGTTCAAAAAGCGGAAGTTGTTGATCCTATATCTGCAGAATTTAATACTCCACCAGCCGACAGTAAGTATTTTAATAAGAATTCAGTTAATCCAACGAAGCTTATTCAAATTGGCGATAACTCGAATAACGTACCTTTTAACGGCAGTACTCAATAGAAATGCTAGGTAATACAACGTGAGCGTATTATCGACCACCACACAGAAGCAAGTCGAAGATGATCTCATCGAGCAAGGATTAATTACAGCTGAAGTATTAGAGCACCTTCACGAACAATCAGACGCTGAAGGTACCCCGATATTTAGCCTACTTATTAGCGATGGTGGTATTTCCGAAGAAGATCTAACTAGAACAACTGCCAAAATTACCAAGGTACCTTACGTCAATCTTAGCGATGCACGTATAGACGCCGATGTTTTATCGCTACTTCCTCAAGAGATTGCTGAACGATACATGGCTGTACCCCTTGGTGAGATGCAACATAGGTTGGTGGTAGCCATGCTTGATGCCGATAATGTGCAAACCGCTGACTTTTTGGCAAACAAAATTGGTCGTCCACTTAAGGTGTATTCAGCAAGTGAAGCAGGGATTAAACGCATACTAAAGCAGTACATGGAGCGACTTGATAGTCGCATGGTTGGTGATCTGAATGATACTGCAGCGGCTGTTGCGGGTC
>CAYJDY010000084.1:2373-3675 GCA_964369045.1 uncultured Candidatus Saccharibacteria bacterium | reverse complement strand
CGGATCTCGTTCAGCACCTTGCTGACTTGATTGTCCGCCCAGCGATCCTCGTCCGCGAACAGCGCGGCGATGTCGGTGCCGGGATCGGAAGTGCCGGCGTCCATGGCCCAGGTCTGCGGGGTCCAGCCCGCGCCCTCGGCGGCGGCTGCCGGCGGGTTCATCTTCTCGAAATAGGCGGCGGCCACTTCCGGGTCCGCCACCTTCCGCTCGACCATGAGCTGCTTGATCTTCTCGATGCCGTCGTCCGTGTAGTTCCGGGCGCGCAGGCGATCGAAGCCGGCGTCGAGATCCTGCTCGACCTGACGCTCCTCGGCGGCGACGCGGCGGGCGTCTTCTTCCTCGAACCGCCTCAGAACGAGATCCATCTTGTCCGTGACCGGCTTCAGATGGGGCTCGATCTGGGTCGTGACCCGCTCCTCCTCCGTCACCACGTCCGGATGCACTGCCTTCACGGCCTTCTCGATCAGCGGTCGAGCCGTGGGGTTGGAGTTCATGTCGGACAGGAGCTTCATCGCACGGTCGTAGACCGCCTTCTGCTCCGGGGTGATGGTGATGGCTTCGGACATGGGGGTGTGCCTATGCGGTTCGAGGAAGGTAACGAACTACTGTCCGTTACGAATGTGAGAAATGGCCGGGACAGCCTCTTGATTCATCGGCGGCGCTTGGCCGGCGCGGAAGCCCCAGTCGGTGTTCTTCATGTCCACCTTGGACACCATGGGATCGGTGTCCTTGGGTTGCATGTTCGGCGGGTTGAAGGCGGGGGAGTCGGCCATGACAGTCTCCTACATGCCCGAGACGGGCGGAACATTCGGGCCTTGGCCCATCGAGCGCATCAGCGCCTGGAGCGGCGCCTGCTTGGCGGCCTCCTGCTGGAGACCGAGAAGCTGGGACTGCTGCACCCCAGGGATCGCCTCGGTCGCCGGGACCGACTTCGACAGCTTGCCGATGGAGTCCAGAACGTCCTTGTGCGGGTCGGACCCGGTGGGGAGGTTCGGCAGCGCCATCTCCAGAAGTCGAATGGCCTCGCGCACCTTGCTCATGGCGTCGGCGGCCATCCCCGGATTGCCGGACGGCGGGGAGGCCGGATCGGCAGGGCCGGGGCCCGCTCCCATCATGGGCATCAGTGCCATCGGGACCTAAGCTCTCGCTAACACGTTGAACACAAAGGCTTGTGAAGGCCATTGAGTACATACGGTCCGGAGGGCGGTCAACGAACGCTCTACTGAATAGCGAGCGCGAATACGTACCGACCGCACCGGCATATTGAGGGTGACCGTGTTGTTCGGCCTCACATTTTTGGCG
>CAYJDY010000084.1:0-2273 GCA_964369045.1 uncultured Candidatus Saccharibacteria bacterium | reverse complement strand
TTCGCCGCCTCAGCCGCCGCGACGGGATTGGCCGCCGCTGCCTTAGCCGCCGCCTCCTGCCGCTGCCGGAACTTCTCCACGAGGAAGTCCTCGTTCTGCGGGTGGGTCATCTCGATCAGGGACTCGCCGTCGATCGCCTCGGCCTTGGCCAGCATGACCGCCAGTTGCCGGTTGTCATCCACGAACGCCGGGCTCGAGGTGTGGCTGTCCACCGACACGGACGTATCAGTCGGGAGGGTCGAGAGCAGGAACGCCTGCTTGGCGTCGCCCCGCGGCTCGATCACCGTGGCGCTCTTGGCCGCCGCCATCTTCAGCGCCTTGGTCGCGAACGTCGAGCACTGCTTCTCCACGGTCAGCGCGCGCTCGCGCAGGCGGGGCGTCGAGGTGCGGAGCAGGGTGCCGGCATGGACGCCGGCGCGCACGCCAGCCTCACCCTCACCGGACAGGATCTTGGTGAAGCCGCCCACCTCATCGAAGATGTCGGACCACACGTTCAGCAGCGGCAGCGCTTCGGGCGGCATCTCCGGGGCGAGGTTCTCGATCTTCGATCCGATGGCCGCATCCGCAAAGTGGCCGCCGGGCGCCAGCAGCGCCAGCGCCTTCTCGTCGGTGATCCCCTGGATGCCCAGGAATGCGCGCGGGGGCTTGGCGCGCAGGCGCCAGATGGAGTCGATGTCGGACGTTCGGTCGGTGAGCTGGGCCTGCGGCTGCGCAAGCTGGGCCATCTCGGACCGGCCCCAGAAGTACCCGGGCACCTCGTTCGAGCAGACCTTCACGAAGGGGTGCTGACCCGGGATGTCGGACAGGTTCCGCCGTTGGTACTTGCCTTCGATGATCAGGCCGGGCTGCACGTACCGGATCGTCGTCCAGTCGCCAGTGTGCTCGCCCCCCTGATCGGACCACTTCGCTTCGTCGTTCCAGATCCACAGGTCGTCAATCTGGATCAGCCGGGCCGTGACCTCAGGGGGCAGGTTGGGGAGCGGCGGAGCCGTGATCTGCACCGAGCCGCGGTAGGGCAGCGCCGGGCTCCCCTCGTAGCCGATGGGCGAGATGCCGCCGGCCAGGATCTCGCGGAAGTAGGACCCGCCGGCGATCTCCATGTCCGCCGCCGGGCCGTTGATCATCGACACCTTGGCCATCAACTCGGCCCGGTCCGGGTGGTTGATGATCAGCCGCTTGAAGGCCGCCTCGGTCACGAAGTACGAGTGCACGAAGCACTCCTGATCGTCCAAACCGTTCAGGTCTTCCCGCTGGACGCCGAAGAACACCGGGCGGATCGGCCAGCCGCGCAGGCCCCCGTTCTTCCACGTCAGCTTCGCGATCGACGCGCCTTCGACCAGCGAGATCTGGTTGGCCATCGCGAACGCGCCACCCAGGTCGCCCTTGTTGAACTGCTTGTTGACGTGCCGGGCCGCCGCCTTGGTCTTTTCCTGCCACTTCGGAAGGGCGCACCCCTCGAACTCGAGCGCGAACCGCACGTCCGCAGCGGAGAAGATGTAGGACGAGAGCTTGTCCACGTGCGTGTAGCACTTGTTGTACTTCGACGCGGCGCCGCTCGTGGAGCCCATATAGAACAGGGTCTGGAAGTCGCGCGACAGGGCCCGCCGGTGATCCCGGCTGTGCAGGCACTCCTCGATCAGCTCCCGGGCGAAGTTGACCAGTTGTTCTGAGTCCTTGGGAAGTTCCATCGCGCGCCCCCGGCTATTCCATCTTGGCCGTGCCTTCGACGGTATGTCGGATAGGCACAGATTTCGCCTTCTCGATCAACGAGCCGATGTTGGCATCCCCCGCCGGCGCAGTCGATCCGCCGGGCAGTTGGGGCCGCACATCGGCCAGCGAGTTGTTCTGCCAGAAGTTGCTGACCTGCTTCTGAAGGCTGGGCTCGAGCAAGGCCGCCGCTTCCGGACCGGCCAACTCCGCCACCTCCTGAAGCGCCGCCTCGCGCGCCGCGGTCTGGAGCGGGGGCGGCCCCTTCACCGCGATGTCGCCCGGCTTCGCGTGGTCGCGGAAGTCGGTGTAGCCCTGCTCCTCCATCATCTCCTGGGCCATATCGACCGCAGCGTGCAGGTGGCCGGTCCGGAGCGCCGGCGCCGCGGGCATCAGAGACACCGGCGCCGTCTGGGCGCGCTCCCGGCTGGCGCAGAGCGGGCAACCCGGGATCGGCTCATCTCGCGACGTGTGGGTGACCTGAAACACGTACTCGCAGTCGGTGCAGCGGTACTTGCGGAAGATCAGCGCCGGCGGTGCGCCGCGCACGGTCATCTTGTACGTCA
>CAYJDY010000083.1:2174-3711 GCA_964369045.1 uncultured Candidatus Saccharibacteria bacterium | reverse complement strand
CATGGCGGGGGCCAAGCTTAACTCTCATGGACAATTATCTATCGGGAGGAATTGGAGCGAAACTCATTGATTGATACTGCACTGAAGCCATTGTTTAAGGTAAATTTCTCCTACGTCCAAGACAGTTATGTCATAGTCGAAGCCACGGACGAGGAACATGCGCGTGACATTATCGAGCGCAACCGTGATCCAGAAGTTGAATTTAACATCACGGCAATCGATGTCATCCCCGAAGACGAAGCTACCGAATATCGCAAGTCATACGCAGAAAAGACTGCACAGCATAAGAGGACGTTGAATTAATGGCCACCACTACTGTTACGTTTACCGGCACTTCCGAATGGGCTAAGGTCTACGCAGGTCAGATCGACCGTGAGTTCGTAGACGACACCAACCCCCGAGACAAGGGCGGCAACTGGTCCATCGGTGTCATCCTAGACGAAGATGAAATGAAGACCTTCCGTGCCATCGGCACTAAGGCGGGTCCGGACAAGAAGAACCCCAACAAGGTAACATTCCGACGCTATGAAAAGTCTTTCTTTGGTCCTCTCTCGCCTCCTGAAGTTGTTCTCCCTGATGGTTACGAAGACGGCACGTCAATCGGCAACGGTAGTGCTGTAGAGGTTGAAGTCGACATCTACGACTACACGTTCAAGAACAAGCCCGGCAAGGCGATGCGCCTCAAGAAGGTGACTGTGACCAAGCTGGTTGAATACAAGAAGCCCGACGGTGACGCTCCCAAGCTCGCTGACCCGGTTCCTTTCTAAGGAGTATAAAGTACATGGCAACCAAACCCAAGACGTTGAAGCTCTTCGAAGCCTATCTCGGCACCCAATGGGTCGGGTGGAAGGAAGACCCGAAGATCACGATCAAGCTGAACATGAAGACCGTCACGATTGAAATGATCCACGACGATCACGGTCTGGTGAAGACTATCATCGATCTGGACAAGGTCCCGGCGTACACCTTTGCCTAAGATCGAAACACTTGTTCAGGATGTTTACGGGCTGTTTGAGAAGGGCGTTACTTTCAACCGCGAGGATGTTAAAGCCTTCGGGGTTGCGCTCGCAGACAAGCTGGCGGTACGGATGTCAGAAGAGCGGGGGGAACCTGCTCTTCGAATGTCTAACCTTGGCACTCCTTGCAAGCGTAAGTTATGGTACAGTATTAACTGCGCTCGACTTGCGGAAGCGTTGCCTCCTGCCACCCGTATCAAATTTCTATTCGGAGACATCCTTGAAGAATTTCTCTTATTTCTTGCAAGAGCCGCTGGGCACACCGTAGAGAGAGAGCAGGAGGAAATCGATGTCAATGGTGTCAAAGGGCACATCGATGCTGTCGTGGATGGGGAATTGGTTGATTGCAAAAGTGCATCGACTTATTCTTTCCAGAAATTTAAATCCCACGGCCTTGAGGGGGACGACGCCTTTGGCTATCTCACTCAACTTGGGGGATATGGAAGCAAGGTCGGAGAGGGACGTAACCACTTCCTCGCAATTGACAAAACACTTGGAAACATCTGCCTAGACAGTTGGGA
>CAYJDY010000083.1:0-2074 GCA_964369045.1 uncultured Candidatus Saccharibacteria bacterium | reverse complement strand
CTTATCGCTGATATTAAACCTGACGTACTTGTCCATATTGGTGACGCTGCTGATATGGCTAGTTTATCCCTCTATGACAAAGGCAAACGATCCTTCCAAGGACGAAACTACAAAGCCGACATCAACAGTCACTTAGAGTTTCAGGAGAGAATGTTTGCCCCAATCAAACGCCTTAAACGAAAACTCCCCTATTCGCTTTTTTTCATCGGTAATCATGAACACCGTATTTCTCGTGCCATTGATCTTTCTCCAGAATTGGATGGCGCTATTTCCCTCAAAGACCTTCAACTCAAAGATTACTACGACGAAGTAATCGATTACGACGGGTCTACCCCCGGTGTACGAACAATAGACGGTGTCGCCTATGCTCATTATTTCGTTGGTGGAATTGCTGGTCGCCCTCTTGGCGGCATCCACGCTGGCTACGCTATTGCTACCAAGAAGTTCTCATCTGCTACGTGTGGTCACAGCCATCTTTTTGACACTAGTGTTCATGTTAATTTGGCCGGAAAATCCGTGATTGGGACTGTCGTTGGATGTTATCAGGACTATACAAACGATTGGGCCGGTGAAGTCGGCAAACTTTGGAACAGAGGAGTGGTAGTTAAGCGGCACGTCGAAGACGGTGGTTACGATCTTCAGTGGATTGGTCTTAACTCACTGAAGAAGGAATATGGAAATGCCAAGGCAGAAACTTAAGCTGCTGCTGAAAGATTATTCAATGGAGGAAATCCTCGAATTGAATGACATGGAAGCTATCGACGGGTTGGAGTTGCTTATCACCTACGGTGCGCTCGATCTCGACGAAATCATTGAGGCCACAGATGGGACGCCCGAAGACTAGAGGTGAGAGGCGAAGGCGTAATGCCCAAGCCAAAGACCTCGGAAGCCGCAAGTATCATCAACGCATTCTACCGAATAGAAAGAACCGTGATGAGCAAGTTCAAGACGATTACCAAGACGCACGTAAACGCCGCACTAACCCAATACCTGAGGACCCTTTCAGTGATTGGACCTGACGAAGAAGTCACTAACTTTAATAAGGCACCTGATGCCTTGGATGTCAAGATCGAAAAGGTGAACGAAGATGCGTAAGCTTTTACTCTCTATTGCCGCCGGGCTGTTTCTCTTTGCTGGTGCGTACAACTACGCCAAGGCCGAGGAATGCACCAGCGGTGTGTCTATCACCAGTGTACAGTCCCAACTTGGGAGCGCAGGCGATGAGGCTCGGCTTGTCGATATTACCCCGCCGCAGTTGCTGAACCTAGTTGAGCGCAGTGGAGTGCCCCCGAAGACGAACCCCGACCAGCCGTATGAAGCTAAGATGGTCGTCATCGGTGAATTCGCCATCCTGTACGTCTTCCAGAACGGCTGTGCGACAGCGAGCATGGGGCCGATCCCTTTGGAACGCCTGTTGGGCCTGCTAGGAGTTGTTAACGCCAATGGCTGAGAAGAAACGAAACCACCACTCCAACCCTGAGAAGGAAGCTCGTTGGGCGGCTTCGCCAGAGCAAAAGAAAAGGCGCGCACAACGTAATGCTGCACGCGCCAAGATGGAAAAGGCCGGGTTGGTAAAGAAAGGTGACGGCAAAGAAGTCGATCACAAGCACTTCACTAAGGACCTGAATGCTCCGTTGGATAACAGCCGTAGCAATCTCAGGGTGGTCAGCCGTAAGACCAACCGCAGTAAGCAGCCGAAGCGTAAATGAAGAAAAAGGATGCTGAGCGGTTAGCCGAATGGTTGAATGTAGCTCCAAAAACCCTCAGGATTGGGGCCTACGAACACACTCTAGAGTTTCACAACGGCTGGATCAAAAACGACAAAGACGAGAATTGTTGGGGGTATTTCCGACCTAACGCCCGAGCAATCGTGATCGCAGTCCCTGAGAACGCCAGTCAACCTATCGAAATCGCCAGCACTCTTTTACACGAAGTCCTTCACGCAATTTGGTACGAACGTGAACTTGGAGCCAAGGCGAAAGAAGAAGAAGGCATTCGTAATATCGAAGCAGGGTTGATGTTGTTGTTTCGTCAAAATCCGAATTTCATGAAATGGTTTTTGGAGATTTTCTAA
>CAYJDY010000082.1:0-3751 GCA_964369045.1 uncultured Candidatus Saccharibacteria bacterium | reverse complement strand
GAGCTCTTGGCACGTTCTCTTACGTACGAAGTATTTTCTCCATGGCTTTGCCGTTCGCCAGTTCGTCGATGAGTTTATCCAGGTAGCGTATTTCCTGCATGGTTGGCTCTTTGATGTCCTCTACCCGAACTCCACAGATCACCCCCGTGATCAATCGTCGTTTTGGATTTAATAGTGGCGCGTTCGCAAAAAAAGTTTCAAAGTCCGTCTGCTTTTCAATCACCTCGCTTAGACCCTTCTGGTCATAGCCAGTGAGCCACTGTATGATCTGGTCTACTCCTGCCTTATCGTGGCCTTTTCTCTCGACCTTAGCAATATACAGTGGATATACCGTCGCAACACTCATGTTATAAATTCGGTGTTTTTTGTCTGCCATGTGTTTCCTACTTTTCTGTTTGCCAAAGTATTCGGTCTATTGGTCCGTTTTGAGAATGCAATTTTATATTCTCGAAGGATTGCTCGATGATCTGCTCTAGTACGGACAGTTCTATGTCACTGAGTTTTTTGAAGTATATACAATACCCGGTTGTGGTGTGCTTACCTAGACTGGCTAAAGACTTAGCATATCGTGTCGTACCGTCCATAAGGTATACAGTTATCTTGCCTTTTCGGGGGTAGAAGGCTAATGTGTGCGCTTCCCCTTTGCGACCGCTTGAATACTCGTACTTGTAAACTCCGAATCCTATGGTACCTATTCCATACAATATCGGCTCTTCTCCGCTGACGCGCTTCATGATATCCATGAGTGTCTGCGTATCAGCCTTGAGTGACTCATCACCCAACGATTCGACATACTGCTTTACAGTTATATCATTTCTTTCATCTGCTTTGCTCATACGGTCAGTATACCAAACTCGCAGCTACTCAGAAGCTACCCAAAAAGTACCTTGCTAGCTGTTGCTATTCCACTATTTTTCGTTGCTTTTGTTTAGCCATCCACACGTCCTCTGGCCACATGGTTGACCCATTGTAGTTAATGGTTTCAACTTTGTTGCCTTTTAGCGAGAAGTGGACGAGTTCGCCTTCGGAGCTAAAACTATCGGTTTCTGTCACTTTAAGCGTTGTTTCGTTAACGTACTCTAGCTCCTCCGGGAAGCTCAGAGGATGCCAAGTGTTAATGTAGGTCGCAATCACCTTGTCACCCGTAACCACGATATCCGTCATGCCCCACAAGTTCATATATCGTCCTTCGAACTTCGACATATCATGTTTAGGTTTAGTGGCGGGAGTATTTTCTTGGAAGTAATCAATAATTCCGTAGATGCCTTTGACGATTGACTGAGCAGGTCCATCGATACAGTTAGTAAGTGCGACCACCACAAGTTCGTCTTTTGAATCAGCTAGCGACTTAGTAATATGTCCGGGGAAACCACCGCCGTGACCAATCGTTTTGCGTTTACTAAGGTACTCGATCTCCAGACCGAGGGCGTAATCTTCGTCATTGTCTTGACCTGGCACTTTTGCACGAAAGTGTGTGCGTTGCATTTCTTTTTTTGACTCGTCATCGAGTAGTTTATTGGTACCGACAGAATGAGCTGCAAAGTAGGTGCACAGTTCTTGCGCTGTAGAATAAAACCCAGTGGCCGAAGCCATCGCTCGCGTATCAACATTCGCGATAGGCAAACGAACTTTATCTACATCACGCCGTGTGTAACCGGTAACTATCTTGCTCTTAATACTGTCGGTGTATTCTGGTCCTGTATTCACTAGCCCGAGCGGTGTCACAATATTTTTTATGACGTATTCGTTATAACTACTGCCAGATACTTTGTTTATGATCATTCCAAGCATAGAGTAGCCGTAGTTAGAATATTTAAGCTTTACGTTGCCGTCTATCACCAGCTCCGACTTAAGAAGTTCTTTTTGCAGTTCTGCTTCATCAGGAAAAGGTCGTTGTAACTGCCAGTAGTCTGCATCCACACCGTCACGAATCATACCAGCACCGTGCGACATTAGCTGACGCAGAGTTACTTTTAGCCAGCGCTTATCTTTGTGCTGCTTGAGCCATGGCAGATAATCTACCGCATAATCGTCAAGACGTAACTTACCTTGCTCTTGTAGCTGCATCAGCGCAGTTGCCGTAAAAGTCTTGGAGTGCGAAGCAATACGAAATATGTTGTCGGCTGTTAACTTTGTCTTCTTCTCCAGATCAGCGAATCCGTACGCCTCGCTACACAGCAGCTTACCTTTATGGCTAATAGCTACCACGAAACCAGGTATCTCGTCGTGGTCATAACGAAACTGGAGCCAAGATTTGATAAATTCTACTGAGTGATCAAGTGCTTGCTTATTCATGTCACTTATAATAACAGGGCGAGTCATATTAACCAGGGTACATGTTGCCCGTTACGCTAGACTTCACCCTTCGACTACTGCTTCGAATCCACCATATGCCATTTTGTCCATCGTAACAGGCATCTCAAAATCGTCTTTGTCCTTATACGTTTCGCCCATCTCTTCCATGACTTTCTTGTTTACTTCGTCGCGGTGTTCTTTTGAGTTGAAAACGATAAATGAGAACCAAACGTTTTCGTCATCGCCCGATCCGGCCATGTCTTGAAAGGCTCGTGATTTTTCGTCGCCCATTTCTTGTTGCTTCAGATCATCTCCCCGGCATTCAAAATATTGGAGTGCGCCGTGTTTCATCCACGAATCGCGACCCATCTCTGCCATCTTCTGGTATTCGGCTTCTTTACCTTTTGGTACAACAAGTACAAATCCGTCTACATATTTTGCCATTTTACTACTCCTCTTTTTAAAGTTGTCTATTTATTAGTTTAACATTTAGGGTCAAACGGCTCGACTGAACGTGCTCAATAAAAAAAGCCCCACAAAATGCGGGGCTTTTTAGTGCTTATTAAGCTTAGTAAGCTTTTTTCGCGCCGTTCTCTACTTCTTTTTCGGCATTGTCTTTGGACATCATTGCACAAACAGTTGTGCCGCATTTCTCGTGCTTGCCCTTAGCCATGAATCCACCTTTTGCAGTTTGAACAATCTCTGCATTTGTTAGTTCTACGCCCTTTTCCTTACACTTTACACAGTAACCTGTAGCCATTTGTATTCCTTCTTATTACTTAGTATTCAATAGTTACCTATTGTAACCTCTCTTTTCGATAATCACTACAAAGAAGTAAAAAGCACAATCAATTAAGGTGTTATAATCCGGTTGAAAAAATGAGCTCTAAGAGGTGGAAATTAATAATGGTAATATGTAATTATGACAAAATACTCAACAATTGATGACTATATAGATGCACAGCCCCCCGAGGTAGGTGCGCGCCTCACTTCAATTCGCAGGTTATTCCATAAAGTATTACCAAATACCGAAGAAAGTATCCGCTATGATATGCCTGCATTTACAGTTGGCGGTTACCATCTATACATGAGTGCATATAAAAACCACATCGGCATGTACCCGATGTACGGAATTCCTGAGCTTGATGAACAAATGCTACCCTATCGTGGAAAAGGTACGAAAGACGCACTGCATTTTAAACATTCTGAACCCTTGCCTTTAGTACTTATCGAAAATATTATTATTGCCAAAGAAGCCACGAAAAATCACTAGACAAGACGTGTCAAATTGGTGCGGGTGACGAGATCGCTACGCTCTTTCGCTCCGGCATGCTCGATGCAAGCATCTGCGCGTGTCCTCGCTTCACCAAACTCGGTCCTTTGGACTTCGAGTTTAGTTCTCGGCCACTGAGCCAATAAAATAGCCCCACATTTTGTGAGGCAATTTTATTGGTGC
>CAYJDY010000081.1:0-3767 GCA_964369045.1 uncultured Candidatus Saccharibacteria bacterium | reverse complement strand
CGCCATTGATTAGTAGATTATAGGCTTCTTCGGCTGACATTGCCGTTGTGTTGACGTGAATAGTGCCAGTTGTTTCTTGTGCAATCTTATCGGCTAAACCAAGCTCACGCGCAATGATATTAGCGTTTAGCATATCAGCAGCAGCACCTTCTAGCTTCTGACTGTAGATAACTTTCTTAATTCTCGTTGTGATTGCCATAAAATCTTCACGATTACAGTAATCAGCCCATGCGTTGTCGGAAATATCAATAAAAAAACACAATGCCTGAATGGTCATTGCTCGCATTTTGCACACGCTATCTTTAGTGATTACGCCTTGAGCATGAAATAGTTTTTCTTCTTGTAACGGGTTATTGTGTACCCATTCAAAATACTCACAGGCCGCACTCCATAGCAATTCAGGACTAGCAAAGATAGGCTCACGCCCATGAGTTGACCGCATCATCCAAAACTTATTGCCGATTGGTGCAGCCACTATCTCATCCCCTTAACAATCCACCAAACAAAGTAAAGAATCCAACCGCTAAAACCAACAATGACTAAAGCGCAAAATAAGATAAACGCTCTAAACAGCCATTGTAGTATCTTCATTTCTTTCGCCACTCTTTAAAAGACTGTTTCAATTTCGGCAACGCTATAATAATTTGTATGACGGTATAGAGTATCGTTGCTATTATTAACCAATCTTGCAACTGTACCCCTGCTACTGTCATTCCCGTGACGATAATCGGCGGTGATGTTTTGATAGCAGCCATGCTCAACCCATGTTCTAAATGTTGGGATGTATCGGCCATGTTATTTTGCACCGTTTTCTTTCTTCAAAACAGCAACAAGACCTAAAATAATACTAGGTACTCCGCTCTGATAATTGCCAGTCATACAGTCAGATATGCCATTAAAAATCAGGGCTAAGCCTGCGTAGCTTGAAGGCTCTTTTAATCTATTCATAACACGCGCTCCTATGTTTGAAACAATATAGCACAAGTTAAAATTATGGCAATAAAAAAGCCCCGATGGGAATCAGGGCTAAAAGGTGCGCTTCCTTGCGCTGCGAGGTTATCACTTGATACGTTCTACACCAAATCTATCGATAATCAAACTTTCACGCCGTCCGCCATCTTTAACAAACGATATATGAACCCAAGAATTAAACTCTAAAATCAACTGGTCGAACTGTATATTGCTTTCTCTGATTTTATCAAATACTTTTTTCGGACTGCCAAACAATTCGCACTTAAAATCCACTGCCTCAGCTTTGAGATGCTGCGATGTGTCTTTGCTTCCCAACCTCCGATTAACCTGTAAACAGCGATACCCACTCGAAATATTCACAGGCTTGTTTAACAATTCGCGCACTTTATCGAGTTGCTGTGCTGTATATTTCAGCGTCTCTAAAATGTCAGGTGTTGGCGTGTTATCAATGCCGTGATCTTCTGCGATCTTGCTGAATGTTAGCTCACGCAACGAAAAATACTTAGACAAGTTTTTCATAATCCGTCAACCAAAAAACACTATCGACTGAGCATAGCATGACAAAACAACAATACAACATTATTTTGCATTGCATGATTTTAGCACTTGGCGGATTAGTTTTATTGTGTGTGTACTTGTTTAACTATTTCTAATATAAACAAGTACATACGTTTTTATAGATGTGTTATACACACAATGCAGGTGTCTAATTATGAGTTAGGGTTACTTACAACGCTAAATCCATCTGCTCCGCGAAAGCCTCGCAGGATTCAGAGCAACTACCAGTTTCAAACGTGCTTCTTACTGTTTTTGCTAGTTTGTCGCGTGGCATTTCATCGTATAAATCAATAATTCCCTCTAAGCTCATATTTTGGCGATACATTGCATTGCTTGGCGTTGTTCTGCTTTCAACAATCCTTATGTCATCCATATTTATCATTTTGATAAACTTATCAGCCAGTCTAGGCTCGTCCTTTGCGGCCAGTGCTATTTTATTAACACCTTTCTTTATGCAAAAAACACAGTTTCCTAAATGCTCTTTTATCTGCAAATCAAAAGGCATTTTTGCCCACCAATCTAAAATATCCTGCTTTTCGTCATCATTAAAATCAGCTAAGTATCTAAATCCAAATTTAGGCTTTAGGCGTTTTGGCTCATCAACACGAATACCTAAAAGGATTTCATAGTTCCCAGCACCGTAAACCGATTCTAAGTATTTTTTGCATGGTTGTGTTTTTAGCCTGTCAGTGCAAAATGCCCCCCCGTGGTACGGCAGCCCGTATTTTTTTGCCATATCATGCCAAGGTTGCAAGTCATCACATATTTCATCAATACCAACAATACGATAACCAACGCCATCGCCTAGTTTTTCGTTTATTTTTGCGCGTAAACATACTAAGTTTAAATCAAATTCGGCGTTTACTTTTTTTACAAATTCATAGGTTTCAGGATGCTCTGCCCCCGTATCCATAAAAACATAAACAGCATTTGGGAATAGTTTTTTAGTCAACTCGCAAAATCTTGCGCTTGTCCTGCCGCCGCTAAAACTAACAACTATCTGTTTCATCGTTAATCAACCCTAACTCTACGTCAAGTGCGACAAATACCCAGCCGACAATGGCTTATCTTTTGACGTTTGTGATTACTGTTTACTGCATAAATCGGCGCGGGTATTTGCGCCTTACGCACTTAGTTAGGCACTTGCTAGTATTGCCCACTTTCGCCCATTCTCATGCTTAACTCAGTATAAGCCCCGCGAATCATCGTCGCTTCATTTTTTGCAAACCCCCAGTGTGCTTGGGGTACGTTTTTAATAATCCAGTCAACAAACCGCTCAACTTGTTCATTTGTTGCTGAATTTCCTAATGCTTCAATTTTTGCATTAAGTAAAATTTCCCACTGTTCCATCATGTCACCTCGTTCAAAAATAGTTTAATACCGTTAACGCGCCTAACTCTGCATCAAACCGATAAAGCCCCAGCTAACTGTGTAGGTACGCTATCATCAGGCTTTACGGCTTATGCGTTGGTAGTTAGACGCTATTGGTAATAGACACCGATAATTTCTTTTCTTTCGATCCCATGCTTTTTCATAATAAAGTCTTCAACCCATTTATGATGGTTTTTGCTTTTAGCTTTAACAATCTCGCTTTGCTGCTCTAAAAACCCTGAAGGGTTTTGTAACCAAAATTTAACTAAGTAAGTTTCCATAGTCGTATCCTCTTAATTTTCACTGCCGCTTTCTAACTCTCATTCAAGCCGATAAATACCCAAACCATCGTCAAGTGTTTGCTTGCCAGTGCGGGTATTTACGGCTTAATTTTTTAGTTAGATTCAATTCCCAAACTCTCTAACCCATCTTAGCTTAGAATCAGGCAATGCTACTTTGAGTTTTTTACATACCTTCTTCATTATTTGATGAATACTCAACTCATCGCTGAGTTTTATTCGGTATGTGTGTTCGCAATATCCATCATTTATTGATATGTCATACACCCCTGTTTCTTCCACATCTAACTCTCGCTGAAGTGGGATGCTTACCCGTTCTGCTTCTGTGTTATCGCCCATGTCACTTACTCCAAAGTTCTTAATAGTTTGCTGTGGGTTCGCACTTTTTCGACTCTGTTAGCAAACTCTCATTTGCTTACGTCAGTGTTTTTTCTTTGCTTGACATAATCATCTCAGCATCAACAGATAACCCACTATACCAAACACCACTTGTCAAATTAGGCCTAAATTCGCCATTTTTAAATATTGGCCTACTTTGACAGATTGTAATAACCCTTAATTTTGTCC
>CAYJDY010000080.1:0-3783 GCA_964369045.1 uncultured Candidatus Saccharibacteria bacterium | reverse complement strand
CGGTTGTTTCGGGTGACGCGGTCACTGCCGGATCGGTGTTGGGTGAGGCGACGCACCCGCTGACAATCGCCGAACTGCCTGTTGTCACGCCCGCTGGTACGATCACCATGACCCAGCACAGGCACGGGCTCCATTCTAGTGGGCCAGTAGTGCCATCCGGCTCGCCTGTGTATGCAGTTCCTAACAACGTATCCCCGTCTCCTGGGACGAGCGGGTCTGATCTCGGTTTTACGGATTACGCCACTGATACTGGCGCATTTGCGGGAACGCCATTTGGCAGCGGAGCCGCTCACAGTACCGTGCAAAAGACCGTTCTTGGCACGTTTTTCCGCAAGCTGTGAGGGTCTCATAAATGTATATCGGCTCACTCCCAGAAGCCTCCAACCGCGAAGATTACGAATATCTCGCACAGATCGCGGACTCGGACACTGGCGATTTGATCGACCTGAGCGCGGCAACAATCGTTGCGCAAATATCCGATCAGGACGGGTGCCAGAAAATCCTGCTCGGCACCGCGACCGGCGAGATCACCCTGCCTGACGTTGATACGTTTCGCATCTTCATCCCGCGCACGTCAATGACCGCTCTTTGCGCCGGCTCGTATCGCTTCGGCCTCACGGTCGAGAACGCCAGTCAGACCACCTCATACATCAGCGGCACCATCTCTGTGCTTGACGGGAATGTACCTGCATGACTTTGAAACTTAGATCGAAGGTCAATTTCCCGGCGACCGTAACGGCTACCGGCGGTCTTGCTGTTTCCAAATCTAACGGCATTTGGACCGTTCAGCCTGACTGGACCTATCTCTCGCTTGAGACAGTGATCCCTGACGCCGCAGGCCGTCAACTTTGGACGCTCGATCCGGCGACGAATACTTATTACCGCCTCTCGGTGCAGGCGCTGATTGATAATCTGCCTGCTGGTCCGACTGGCGACACCGGCCCGACAGGCCCAACGGCGGGCATTCGTCAGGCGTATTCCACGACAACGACCGACTCCGATCCCGGCGCGGGCACGTTCCGCCTCAACAACGCGACGCCTGCGAGCGCGACGGCTGCCTATCTCGATAACGTGGACGCTGGCGGCGCGACTGTCTCAACGATCTTCGATCTGTTCGATGACAGCACCACAACCACGAAGGGCTATATCCGTTTCGAGAAGTCAGGTGATCCAACCAAATGGGCGCAGTTCGCGGTCACTGGCTCGGTTGTCGATGGCACCGGCTATCGCAAACTGACGCTGACCAGCGGCGCAGGCAGCGGAGCATTTACGAACGGCGACACCTTCGCCATCACGTTTTATCGCTCCGGTGACAAGGGCGCGGATGGCCTCGGGACCGGCGATTTTTCGTCAAACACCGCGTCTTCGGTTGACGGCGAAATTGTTCTGTTCAGCGGCACTGGCGGCAAGACTGGTAAACGCGCGACAGGAAGCGGTCTTGCCAAGTTGACTTCCGGTGTTCTCAGCACAGCCTCGTCCGGTACTGATTATGCCCCGGCAACCTCCGGCTCCGCGATCCTCAAGGGCAACGGCTCGGGCGGCTTCTCCAGCGCAACGGCTGGCACTGACTATCTGGACAAGGGCACCACTTCGCTCCTGACGGCTGGATACACCGCAACAAGCTATTCGCTCGGCACGGTCACGACCGGAACGGTGACGCCAAGTGCGGCGAACGGCAACTTCCAGCACTTGACCGCAAATGGAGCCTTCACGCTCGCGCCGCCGTCTGCAACTTGCTGCATCGACATCGAAGTACTGAACGGAGCATCGGCTGGCACCATCACCACGTCCGGCTTTACCAAGGTCAACGGCGACACTTACGCCACGACCAACACGAACAAATACATTTTCCACATCACCAAGACGAACAGCTATTCGCGGCTCTCGATTGAGGCGCTGCAATGAGCAACCGCTTGCTTTGCGCGCCAGCGGTTATCATTCCTGAACGAACTATCCGCCGCCTGACCGATGCTGAGTTCTGGGACTTCATGGCCCAGCACTCGCCAACGAAAGCGACGTTTCCTTTTCCGTTCTATCGTGGGCCATCTGGACCGGCGTACATCACCGCTACTGGCGGCACGATCACGACGGATGGAAATTTCAAGGTCCACTCTTTCACGACTGGCGGAACATTCACCGTTACAGCGGCTCCTGTCAGCCCGACCGTTTCCGTTCTTGTTGTCGGCGGTGGTGGCGCGGGCGGGTCAGAAAACTCAAACAATGCTGGCGGCGGTGGTGGTGCTGGTGACGCTGTAACCAATACGTCTCTGGCAGTTTCAGTAACGGGATACTCGGTCACGGTCGGTGCCGCTGGCACTGTCGCCGCTTCAAGCGTTGGCGGAAACGGCGGCGACAGTATCATCGCCGGTCTGGTGACGGCGAAGGGCGGCGGCGGCGGCGGTACGCGAAATGTAAACGGGCAGCTCGGGAGCAACGGCGGATCTGGCGGCGGTGCTGCTACAAATTACTCCGGGTCGAATTTTGCTGGCGGCAGCACGGGGACTAGCTCGGGTGGCACATCAAACCAGTTTGCTGGCGGCAGCACGATAGGCAGTTCTTCTGGCGGTGGAGCGGGTGGTGGTGGCGGCGCATCTGCCGTTGGCGCGAATTGTGCCAACAGCAATACAGGCGGGAACGGCGGGAGTGGTCTTTCGTCTTCTATCACAGGTTCTTCCGTCACATACGCTGGCGGCGGCGGTGGTGGTGGCTTTACAGCCGGTGCAGCGGGTTCAGGCGGGTCAGGTGGTGGTGGTGCGGGTGGACTAGGCAACGCCAACGGCACAGCAGGCACAGCCAACACGGGCGGCGGCGGCGGCGGGTCTGGTGGCGCGAACTCTGTCAACCCGAACGGCGGCGCGGGTGGCACGGGTATCGTTATTTTCCGTTATCAGTTCCAGTAATTAAAAAGTAGCTCGGGCTTCTTTAAGCAGAACATCAATCGCCTGCTGATCGTTTGCCTTGAACGTGTATGGCTTGGTGTTCTCGTAATACTGCCGAGCAAGAAACCGATAGCGAGGGTGCCAGCGAAACATGCTGGTGAAGTCCATCTTATATGCGCGCAATCCTTCGGCGTGTTGATACGGGTTGCTGTACGGCAAGTCTGTTGCCCAATCGAAAACGACAAGAAGCCCGCCGGGGGCCAGAACACGGTCCGCATGATACGCGATTTTGAAATACTCGGCTGGATCACAAAGATACAGGCACCCGCCGAAAACGACCAAATCGAATTGCGCGTCATCGTAGGGCAGTAAGTCAGCGGTGCCCTGGCGCAACTTCAGCGCGGGGAAAAGTTTAGCCCCATCGTCAACGGCTCTTTGCGATGGCTCGATGCCATAGCCGTCCGCTCCGAAAGCTCGCGTCATCTGGTCAAGCTGTGCACCGCTGCTGCATCCGATCTCAAGGATCGCTTTTGGCGCGGGTAGGCCAATAGATTGAATAAGCGGAGCGACAGGATTTTTGAACGCAGGCTTTGCGCCATTGCGCTCAAAGTAATGGTCGCCCTGTCGTTCTAGAAACGCTGCTTTTTGACTCATCAGGCTCTCCCCAGCGGGCCGCTTCTACCACACCAAGCCCGCCTTGTGCGGGCTTTTTCTATGCCAACAAGGAGCCTTCCATGGACAAAATCAAAGCCGTTTTCACCAAACTCTCGGCTCCGTTTGAATGGGTCGTGCAGAAGGTCCGGGACTATCCCAAGGGCTTTATTATCACCTCCATCGTGCTGATCGTCATCGCCTGGATCGCCTGATGTCCACTGTGACCGGGCTTCTGACGGCCAACGCGGCC
>CAYJDY010000079.1:0-3920 GCA_964369045.1 uncultured Candidatus Saccharibacteria bacterium | reverse complement strand
GCTACCAAGAAATGGACCTCATCGAAAGATGGGGTCTTTTTCTTGATCATGGAGCTGGTTTGGTTCTGCGGCTAGCACGACAAAGTCGAGCGTGGTCGCGGGTTCGGTGAAGCGAGGACGTGCACAGAAGTTTACTTCGAGCACGGCGAGCGATCTCTATGGTATCTCGTCCATCACCACAACCAATTTCAACAATGCGAGGTTCGCTCGGGTTACCAGCTAGAGCTATGCCGCGCTCTATATCCTCTGTTCTTGAGCCGATACCACTGAAGTACTCTGACATTGCCTGGGCAGATTGGTTGTAAACTTTGATATTCTGTTGGTCCCAGTTCATACAAAGTAGTATACATGCATTTTTGGCGACCCAAACCGTGAATACGGTGTGCTATATTGTTAATAATATTTAACATAAGAAGAATATATGCAACCAGATGACCCGAGTGGCAAAACGGCAGGCCTAGCACATCATGGAGACGTCCTTAGTCCCATTTCGGCCGACTCCCCAGCAGCAACAGTATCGACGCCCCAAGCCAATAACGTGCAACTCCCTGTAGTACCTACACCTGTGCCTACCCCCACTGATGCTTCCATTGGCGACAAACCAACCGAAGAGCCAGTGAATACAGGCATCTACCCCGCTTACACCAAACCCGATACTAGCTCGACCGCAAACGGCAAGTTCCTGACAGGTTCACAGATCGCAGACAAGAAACCATCAATGCCCGTGGGCATCTATATACTTGCCGGCTTTTACGGCATTGGTATCGTATCGAGTTTTCTGAATAACTCACGAAACAGCACTCTACTATCGATCGCAATGGTAATAAACTTATTGCTCTGCATTGGCCTACTTATGCGACAAGCCGTGGCGCGCAAAATTATCATCTGGGTTTCGGCACTCACCATTTTCATAGCCGTTATAAATATATCCACCTTCATAGCTTTGCAGCAAACCCTGCAAAAACGAAAAGAAGACTACCAGGCAGCCATTGCTAAAATTGACTTGAGTCGTGCAACAACACAACAACAGCTGGCTATTACAAAGATCGATGCAGAGCTAAAGAAATCCGAAAAAGAAGCCGGTAAATCTATCGGTGTCGCCTTCGCCATAAATGGACTCGTTCTTGTCGAGTCAGGCATAGTTATTTTCTACTTGACCAGACTTCGGGTAAAACAAGCCTTCGAGGACAATTAGCTCAAAACAAGGTGTTTTAACACTTTGTTGATATGATAAATTTATGAAGTTTTCGCTGTCGCTTTCGCGTGCACACAGCCTACAACCGTTATTCGTAATGATAGTAATCATATTACTACCGATGTTTTTATCTTCGCAGGTTGGCTATACCTCAATTATTACGCGTGCCTTCCCTTCTCTTAGTGCCAGCACTGTGCCGTACATGCATGCAGTAATATCATTGCTACTTATTAGTATTGGGATTTTGGTCTGGCGTTTTGGACCAAGAAAAGCTGTGCTGAATGTTATTATCTTTTACGCTATTCTTTCCACTATTGCACTTGGAGCATCGACACTTTTCTTGGTACTCAACCTTCAATCTTTTGGTCCATCACAGGCAGTCTTACTGTTTAAAGATGCTGCGATCGTGTGGTGGATGACAGTATTAACTTTTTCGCTGTGGTATTGGTTGATCGACTCGGGCTGGGCAGAAGATATGGGCATGCATGATATTGCGCGCGCTGACTTTAGCTTTCCACAGCAAGTTAGCAAACTCGACGGCTGGAAAAACTGGAAGCCGAAGTACGTCGACTACATGTTTTTGGCGTTCAATACAAACACCGCATTCAGTCCTACTGATGCAGTGCCATTATCTCACCGCGCCAAGCTTCTGATGGTAACACAATCAAGCCTAGCCTTAGTTATAGTTGGAGCGGTAGTATCACGGGCAGTAAATATCTTGGCGAGTTAAAAACACTGGGGACGATACGCTGACCATGCAATAACTTCATTGATCTCGATGAACAAGCGTATACTATTAACAGATAAACGAAGGAAGCACGAAAATGAGCAGAGACAAAGGTCGCAAAGAGACAAAGAAACCAAAAAAAGCGAAGATCGCTACCTAAATCTTAGGTCGGTACGACATGAACCAAGACGTCGCCAAAAAACTCGAATCCTTCTTCTCTCAATATCGCCTGCGGAAATATTCTGCTGGGCAGGTGCTAATTCTTAATGGGGACAAATCAGAGTATATATATTACATTCTACGTGGCAAAGTTAAGCAGTACGATGTAACCTATCGTGGTGATGAGATAATACTGCATGTATTTCAACCTCCTGCGTTCTTCCCCATGTCTCAAGCTATTAATAAATCAGTAAATAATTTTATCTACGAAGCTGAGACAGATATTGAGATCCGACAAGCGCCAAGTGACGACGTAGTCCAATTTATCAATGCCAACCCGGACGTCATGTATGATCTGCTTGCTAGGCTTTACAAAGGCATGGATGCAATTCTTGGCCGTATGGTCCAGCTGATGTCTGGCTCTGCAAAAACCAGGCTCATCTACGAGCTTCTCGAAGATGCTCGTCGCTTCGGAAAAACACAGAAAGACGGTAGTCTACTACTAAAGATAAATGAAAAAGAACTAGGTGCCCGCGCCGGACTGAGCCGCGAGACCGTCAGTCGTGAACTCCATAAAATTATGAGTGATAATATATTGCTTCAAAATAAAAGCATCGTCATTAAAGATTTGGACATATTAAAAAAGCAGCTAGGGAACTCTCTCTAAATTTGATTTGCATCAGCTTTCAGAAGTCGATTGTCTCGAAAAGTTCATCGTATCCACCTGGGTCTGGACGTTCGTAAACTGCCATACGAATTTGTACAGGATGCAAACGAAAGGCAGTAAATTCACCGGCTGAAAGCTTGGCAATCGGTGGAATTCCAGCGTCACTTGTTTCCATCGAGGCTGTAATGGTATTTCTCATTGATTTCGATATATCATGGTCATTTTCTATTGCCTCCGCGACAGCAGTTACCTGTACCGTTACTTGCTCTTTCTGGTCATAGACCATGAGCATGACATGATTATTAGTTAGTAGATTGCTAGTTTTTTTGGTTTTTGTTTTAGTCGTAAACATCAACTTAAATGACGAATCGACGGAGTAATACACCACTGAACCATGTGGTTCGTTATTTGGGTCTACGCTGCATAACACACCGACCGGATGTGAGCTTAGGAAATTATAGATACGCAGGTTTTTCTCGGAGCTTTCAGAAGTTGGATGTCTACGTAAGTTCATTACTGCAGTATAGACCTTGTGAAACGCGTGGGTGTGATCTTGATCACAGAGAAGTATTGACAAAGGTCATCTTGATATCGCGTTGTTTCTGTTTGAATAGAAGTGGGAGGAAAATCGAAATGTACTTACTACCTACGTCGAGTGCGCTACTGCGTAATCTCAACCTCAACCAAGGTCGCACACTACCTAAACAGAAAGTAAAGATTATGAAGAGACAAGACAGCCGAACTGAACATGAGTTACGCATAGTCGAAGATCTAAAAAGATTGGGAGCCACAAAGTTTGAGCTTCTGACATCCGAAAGTAATTATTTACCGAAAATCATTCACCCAAAAGAACAACTTGGTGGTGTTGCTTTTGGACACCATGAGCTTGGCTACAGTATGCTCATCGCAACAGACCGACGCATCATCTTTTTGGACAAAAAACCATTCTTCGCCAACATGGATGACATAACGTATGACGTAATAAGCGGTGTAAGTCTGAGCCATGCTGGGTTTGGATCAACCCTGGTATTACATACACGTATCAAAGACTACAAGCTCCTGACAATGAACGATAAAAGTTCAGCAATCTTTGTGGACTACATTGAGACACGATGTCTGGAGCACGAAAAGAGTAATGGCAAAACATCGTGATTGACTTAATTAAATCAGGC
>CAYJDY010000078.1:0-3960 GCA_964369045.1 uncultured Candidatus Saccharibacteria bacterium | reverse complement strand
TCACCAACAAAACAGCTCACCTTCGGTGGGCTTTTTTGTTGGTCATTCTTGCAGAATGGGACCCGCGCAGCGGGTACGGTCGGCAAACCAGAGCACAGGAATTTATTCCGAGCACTGGTGCAGTCGTGCGCTATCCCGCCGGGGTCACCAACAAAACAGCTCACCTTCGGTGGGCTTTTTTGTTGGCTATACTCATAGGGTTCAACCACTGGTTTGCTAGCAACTCTTGCTACTCTGTTTAGCATAAGTTTTGTGGTTTAATATATCTATAAATGTATAAAAAAAACGTAATCTACAAAATACTCCTCGTTTCTGCACTTATGCTGGGCACGTTCTTTTTATTCGGAGGAAAAAGTGAGGCTGCAAGCTTATCTGTGGCGCCAGGCAGCGACACTGTTGCGGTAGACGGAATCTGTGGGCTGACCGAAGCGGTTACCAATCTGAACGACCAAGCAAACACCAATACAGACTGTTCGGCTAATGGTACATATGGAACCAATGACACGATAACAATTGCTGCTGGCACGATTACTACCCCAGGCGGCGTATGTGTAAAAAAATCAGTCGTTATTGTCGGCGCGGGTAGAGACGAAACCACTATAAATATGACTAATCCAGATGGCTTTATTGGTCTGTCGGTCTGCGGAGGCATTGACGAGGGTGATGGCACTCCGCAGCCCTTAAAAGAATCGATTACCTATGTCCAAAAGGATATGACAATAAATAACGGGATTGGTGTGGTTGTCCCTTATATGGATGATACAGATAACGTTATAACGGCATCATTAACCTACGAGCGAATAAAAGCGACTAACTGTATCTACTGTATGTATCCACTTATTACATTAGGTCGTGATGAATCGTCCGCAGTTGTTATGGTTAAAGACACTGTAGTGGTGGCGGGAGCAGAAAGCTTCTCGGGCGGCTTTGTTGGTGTGGCAAAAAACGTGACGCTTACGATCGAAAATTTTGCTACCGAAGGAGACTTTGTAGCTGGATTGGCTCTGAGCGTAACCCACCCAAGCGCCGTAGTAACAGTCAGCAACGCCACAATTGCTGGAACACAGGTACCAATCGCTATTAATAACGGTGGTGGCGGAACGGTAAACCTCAGTAACAATACGCTGGTAAAACAACATTTTGTTGCCGATGCGAATGATCCACTACCATCCGGACTTTATATAACTAATGGTGCGACGAATAGTGAGGCAGTGATAATCAATGCTAAAAATATGTTATTAGCTGATAATAATGATAGCAATTGTCTTTTGTCTGAAGCAGCTGGACCTTGGCTTACGTTTAACTCACTTGGTGGTAATTTGTCCGATGATGGCTCATGTAGTGCTCTCTTTACAGACACACGGGACAGGAATGGCCTTGCTTCACTCACTGCATCGCTCGGTCCTCTGGGATCTAATGGTGGCAATGTACCGACAGTGGCGTTACTAAGTGGTTCTCCGGCTATTGATGCAGGAGTTTGTGATGATGCCCCAACCACAGATGCTCGTGGTACTACGCGCCCCCAAGGAGCTGGATGTGACAGCGGAGCCTATGAATTAGGGGTCAATACTAATCAGGCTGGCGTTGCTGCTGGGGGCACTCAGGCTGGCGTTGCCGGTAAATTGGCCGATACCGGTATCGTAACTATTTCGGCGGTTATCTTACTGGCCGTCTTCATTATCTGCCTGGTATTTATCTATGCCGATTATCGTCGTCACAAAAAACCATTGGTAGCGATCGATCCAAGTATTAAGTACTCCCTTATGCACCACATGAAGGTAGTTACCCTACCACTATTCCGCTATCGGTTGTCGATCAAAGTGTCGAAGGTGAACCCGCTGAGCAAAGACGGACTCCATCGCTTCTAGTGGTGGTATGGCAAACCGTCGTTAATGGTGCTTGCACGGTATAGTGCCTCGAGTAGAATAACCATGGCAAGATCGTGTGGAAACGTAAGTTTAGAGAATCCCCAGGTTATCTGTGCGCTATTGATAATATCGTCTGGTAACCCGTCAGGCCCGCCTATCAAGAAGCAGACCTCGCTTGCTTCCATTGATCGTTTGTCCAGAAAATCAGCAAGCCCCGGGCTGGTGAACTGCGAGCCACCAATCACTAGCGCAACACGGTATGATTTACCTGCCACGGACTCAATGTGTTTAGCATTATTCAGCCTATCGGCTATGTGCGTCACGCGCACCGAGTGATAATGCTGTAGCCGTTTTAGATATTCGTCCCAGCCTAGTTTCGCATAGGTAAGTTTGGGACTGCCAATTGTCACTATATGTATCTTCATTGCCTAGCCTTTAAATCTAACTTTAGGAAGCTCATTCCAATCAGTAGTATACCGTGGACTACGTAGTTTTCGTTGGGGCTCCCATTTTTTACTGAGATCTTCTGCTGCAAAACGAACAGTACCACGGCCAAAGCGTTTGTTGAGCAAATCGAGTGACTGCATGCGCTGGGTTGCTTTGACATGAGCTGTAACGTTAACTGATCCAAGTAGATCCACCTGCAGAAAATCAGCACTTACGAAATCGTATAGCCAAATACCAGCCCGGTGATAAGACTGCGACGGTTCGTATAAATCTGCCATCGTGCTTATTACGGCACCAATGAGCTCTCCTGTGTCGGCTGTTGGGGTATTAAATCTGATCTCTTTTGACCAAGATTTAAAGCCTGGCTTATGACGGTTGGTCATCATGAATAGTCCGGCACGTTGGGCTAACTGGCCTGAGTCACGCAGACGATACGACGCTTGGGCTACGAAGTTAGCGACCGCTGATTCGAGTACATGAAATTGGTTTGTGTCTTCTCCAAATGTTCGAGTTCGGGCGATGCTCTTTGGTTTGGCGTCTAATTGCCCGAGTCGAAAGCAGGTCTCGCCGTTTAACTCACGAACCATTTGCTCACCACGTACGCCCATGAGTTGGCGTGCTCGTGGCATTCGTAGTCTACTCAAGTCGTAGGCGCTTGACATTCCCTCACTCCTTAATTTTGGAGCAAGCCGTCTACCGACGCCCCAGACCTTTTCGATAGGCGTTGACTGTAGTATCGCCATATAGTCTGCGCTATCAGGATGTAAGTCGATTATACCGCTACCGTTACGGTCTTTCTTGGCATATTCACTGGCTAGTTTGGCCAGTGTTTTACTGGGCGCAATCCCTACAGAAACAGGTACACCCACTTCTTGCCAGATTCGTTGGCGTAGTCTGGTTGCTACTGCCCCATAATTATTTGTTGCGAGTTGCGACAGCTCCAAAAATGCCTCATCGATACTATAAATTTCTATCCTCGGTGTGAGCTTAGTCAGTATCGAAATGATCCTCTTTGATATATCACCGTATAGTTCGAAGTTTGCCGAAAACTTCACTACATCATTTTTCTTAAAAAGCTCGCGGTACTTAAAAGCAGGCGCACCCATGGGGATGCCTAGGTCTTTTGCTTCGTTGCTCCGTGCTACGGCGCACCCATCGTTACTACTCAGCACTACGACCGGCTTGCCTTCTAGGTTAGGTCGGAAGACTCGTTCACAACTCACAAAGAAGTTGTTGCAGTCTACGAGCGCAAAGGTCGTCGAATTCATTTTTTGCCCTTGCGCGTTGGCTTGTCGCGGTACGTGTGAATGGCGTGTGTAATAGTTCCCCAGGCGGTGAGGCCGGCCGGCAATTTACTGGGCCTTGAAATAACAAAAGACTCATTCTCCCACCACACGACCAAATCTGACGCTTCGGGAGCGAGTGCCCTGTCTATTACGATGATGTCACCAGCAAATATCCCGGCATCTTGTCCTGTGTCACCGTCTACACGCATATAGAACGTGCTCGATGGGTGCTGAACGAGGAGTTTACCCAAGTCTAAGCTACTGAGCGTCTTGTCAGTGGCAGCATTTGGAAATCCGGTATGCTCGGACACTCCCTGTTCTTGCAAATCCTCATTATCCATAGCTATATAGTAACAAGT
>CAYJDY010000077.1:0-3975 GCA_964369045.1 uncultured Candidatus Saccharibacteria bacterium | reverse complement strand
ACGAGAACAACCAATGTAAAACGCCGACATAATAGCCGGCGCCTTGCATTGGTGACCCCACGGAGAATACTTTGTATAAAGTCTCGTGTAAGACTTTAGCGAACTCCTTCGGAGTCCAGTTTTCACGAGAAAACTACCAAGCAAAAAGCCCAGCTTACACTGGACTCTTTGCTTGGTGAACCAAACTATTTCGAATTGGAACTATATCTTACGGGATATTCAAACTCTAATTAACTTCTCTAGAGTAAATAACCTGTTACATTATTCCCCCACAGTAATAGGAACATAAATAACAGGCATATATCACGCAATGGCAAACCCACAACCAACAACAAGTCATCCCGTTAAGACTCAATGGCAACCAGGTGTATCAGGTAATCCTAATGGCAAACCTAAGGGCACGGTCCATATCTCAACACATATCACCAACTTACTTGAGGATGAGGCATTTAGCTGTAATCTAAGGAATGGCCAGCTATTTGAAGGTTCACCTATGAAGGCAGTATTGTCAGCTGTAGTTATCAAGGCAATCAATGGCGATTTGAGGGCTATAGAGCTACTTATGAAGTATGGATATCCAAAAAAGCATGAGTCGGTTACGGAGATCATACCTCTCCCAATTCTGGGAGGTATGAGTTCAAGTGCTGATGTATAATTAGTGTATGAATGAGAATAAGCTACCGGTCCAAAAACCTGACAGTGCCGGCAAGAAAGCTAAGGTCCTATCCGCAGTCAAAGGACAAGCTCAACTGCTAGTTGGCTTGACACTAGGTATAGCTATCGCTATCGGAGGATTTGCCTATGCAAATAAAGTCGCCACAAAAAATAATGACAAGCCGACACCCGTAGAAACCTCACAATCTACCACAGCTTCACCCCTGGCATCTCCTAGCACCACCGCCAGTAACTCTGAAAGTCCCAGCCCAGCAGCATCTTCTCCTCAAACAAATAAGAATAACTCGCCAAAGAGCACAACCCAGAGTCAGGTTCCTTCATCTAGCGCTTCAAATAGTGGCCCAAGCTGTAATGAGGCTTTAAAGCAAGCATATATTGATAGCTATAATGCAGCAGTTGCACAAGAAAATGCGCGCCATGAAAAAGAAATGCAAAGGATCGCAGGATACTATTGTGGTAGGGGCTTATGCGATTCGAGTTATAGGGCAAACGAAGAAGGATATGAAAATTCCACACATCAGAATAATCTCGCCCAACTTCTAGCTACAAAGAATGCGAATATCGCAAAGGCAAATTGCAGTTAAGAACAGCCCATATTCATCTGTATAGTAATTTTAGGCCTTAGTATTTGACTGCCGCTTTTCACTACTTTTCGCTTTTACAGCGTTGATAGCCCACATAATACCGCTAATAATTATCATAAGTTCAGTAATTCCAGTGCTAATTTTGAATCCAAATAGCAAAATTATATGAACTATCAAGAAGGCTAGAAACATCCTTCCCCATACTCTTTTATTTGCCTTATAGTCTTTCATTGGTCCTCACCTTGCTTATTCCTGTTATGATATTACTCTTATTCGAATTGATCAATCCTTAACTACTCACTGCTCAGCTACCATTTGGTTGTGTTCATCAATTTTTTTGCCGAGCTGGAAAGCATCATAAATTTGACCCCAGCCGAATAGTCCAAACGTGAAAAACCATAGGAGCCCGGTACCCACTTTTCCAAGATATATTCTATGTAGCCCACAAAGTCCAATTAACCCCATTCCAAGAAGAATGTAGCCCGTTTTCTTATCCTTATAACTTAATGCTGTGCTTGATGTTTTATTGCTGGGTTTATGAGTACCACCTTTAAAAGGGTATTTTACTAACCGATCTGCGCTGATCGATGTTCGATTGTATGCCCTATTGTAAATAGCTTTCTTCGGATTTGTTATTAGACCATAACCTTTTGGAGCTCTGACTTTAGCTCTAATCATTCGCTTGACGCTTAGTCTAGCTGATACTCGACCTTTAATGCTTGGTTTTCTAATTCCAATCTTCATAGATCGATTCTACCTCAAATTACTATTCTCTGAAAATCGGTCATATAAATTCGATATAGGTGAACATAGAGTATATGTTTAACGATTAATCATAGCATATTTACTCTATTGCACTGATTGAAGTTTTTTCGCTATTGATGCCTTATCTGTAGAGCATTTTTTATCTTCAGATAGTCTTACGATTTTGTAAAACAATTACAGTACTTGTTAGTGATGAGAAGTTCAAAACCACAAGCCGCAAATATGGGCCAACCCCTTATTAGCATTAAGGAGGCTCGAAAACTTCTTGGTAGTCTTGCTTGTGACTTAACCAACGAAGAATTATTTAAGCTTATTGAAGACTCAGAACAGATTGTGAGAGTAATACTCAGACAGAAAATTGTTCCAAAATCTACGTAGGAGTAAGATGAGGTTATGCATAAAAAAGCAGTTGTTTACACCAGGGTCTCCACGGGAGAGCAAGCTGAGCTGGGTGTTTCCTTAGATAATCAAGAATCTCGCTGTAATGAGTGGGCTCTACATAATGGAGTCTTGGTTGTGCAGACATTTCGTGAGGAAGGTGTGTCTGCAAAAACACTTAACAGACCTGAGCTAAAGAAGATGCTTGAGTTCATTCGACGCAATGGTAAAGAAATCGATTTTCTAATTATCTATGATGTAGACAGACTTTCGCGACAAGCATCCGACTACTATGACATAGTAGAAACCTTGAAAGGCCTGAATATTGAGCTTAGAGACCCCTCTTCCACTCTGGAGGGCGGGAAGTCAGATAAGCACATACGTGGCATAAAGGCCATCGTTGCGGAGATGGAAAATGAAGATAAAGCACGTAGAGTTAAAGATAATATGACCAGACGCGCAAATGCAGGCCAGCGTATGCACAAGGCACCATATGGACTTAAAAATGTCCGTGATGAACTAGGCAACTCCACACTCGCCCCAATAGATCCAGTAGCTGATAACATTGCTTTTCTACTAGTCGAGTTCTCTAAGGGTATATATTCCAAGCGCGATATAAAGGCTAAAGCAGACGCTCTGGGTTTAAAGCAGCGGAATGGCAAAGATATTTCATACCAAATGATAGACAAGATACTGAGACAGCCGATCTATGCTGGCCTTGAGTGTAATAGCTTCACTGATAATGAATATATTCAGAGTATATTTCCGGGTATTATCCCGGAAAACATCTTCTATAAAAACCAAGATATTCTCTCCAATAAAAAGTCCAGGCAACAACAAGGCTATAAACGTATACATCCCGATTATCCATTGAAGAATTGGATCGCATGCTATGTTTGCTTAACACCCATACGAGGAAGTGCCTCTACAGGACAATCTGGTAAGCGTTATCCAAAATATCACTGTTCAACGTGTAAGAAATCTTCAATCCAGCCAAAAGCTCTCGAGAAAAAATTCACTAGCCTACTTAATGAGCTAGTACCAAGCCCTGAAACAGGAAAACTTATTAGAACAATAATTCTAAGGGTTTGGAAGGATGAGGTGGCGAACTATAGGAAGCGTGAACGAATGCTACGCAGCAAAATAGAAGCTATAGAGGACCAGCAGGTAAAAGTTATCGAAAAAGTCATAACTGGTGATTTGAATGCTGAAGACAAGCAGGCATGGGATAAGAAGACTAATTTAGCTATGAAGCAATATAGAAGAGAATTAAGGAGTTTGCAGGAGCAAATTGGAACCGATGAAGATGCTATCGATTACTCGATCAATTTTATGACCAACACCCCTAAACTATGGCAAGATGCTGGTCCCGAAATGAAGATTAAATTACAAGAAATCATTTTTCCAAAAGGTCTACAGTACAGTTTTGAATTAGGTAAATTTGGAACTCCCGAAATTAGCCCACTGTTCAGGTTAGTGAGTACTAAAAAAGAACTATCTTCAACCGATAGTTCCCTTTTGGTGAGCTCCGCGTCCCTGTCCTGGAACTCTTTATACCCAGATATAATTAGCC
>CAYJDY010000076.1:0-4014 GCA_964369045.1 uncultured Candidatus Saccharibacteria bacterium | reverse complement strand
TAGCAACAGGCGCGACATTGGTTAGCGCACATTTGAACGTGTGCGTATCAAGGTCAATCGTCCCGTCGCCTACCTTACCGGCGAAGCTGTTGAACAGGGTGAAGGTTGCCATTACTGTTCCATCGCCCCGATTACGTTACCGGCTTCGTCGTACTGGAACTGGAATTGACGCTGCGGCTTTTGCGCTAGTTGTGCCAGTTGTTCGCGCATCGCCATCATGGATTGCTCTGCCATCTGGTTAAACCCTTGCACCACAGCGGCGATCTGTGCCATTGCAATTTGCTGCTGCTCATTACTAGCACCAAGCGCAGCGGCTTGCTCCATCGGCAACGCCACCTTTTCCACAATCTCAGCCTGCGCCTTCATCCGGTCGGTTTCGGCCTTTTCACGGTCAATCTGCACCTTTTCGCGGTCAAGCTGTAGCCTTGCCACCTCTATCCGCTTGTCCTGCGTGGTTGCTTTTAGTGCTGCGTCCATCTGCTGCAACTGCTGTTGCATCGCGGCCATTGACTGTTGCGCCTGCTGGATAACGGCCTGGACCTCTGCGTTCTCCCCGGCCTCAGCTTGTCGAATCTCAGGCGGTAGCATGGCCTTGAATCGCTGAGACATCTTCTCTGCGTTGGGCCAGTCCATCAGCTTCACCCACTCGTCCCCCAGCATCGCCAGCAGTTGCGGGTTTCCGTTGACCAGTTGGGAGATAGCCTCAGCCGATTCTTGTCTGCGCGTGGTGTAAGCAGGTCCTACCTTTACCGCGATGTCGTATTCACCGACTGCGGGATTAATCAGGATTTCATTGCCGCTTTCCCTATAGGCTTCCGTCATCATCGGCTCTACGCGGACAAACTGGCTAACCTCATCCTCTCCCAAGATACGCACGACGCGCTGGGTGTCATAAATCCTTGGGATAGCTTGCAGGATCACCCGGCCAAGCTGGGCGATGGAAATAGCCAAGTTGTCCACATAGTGGAACGTCGCTGTATCCCCCTCGCGCTGTCTGGCAAGGATGGCTTTCCCGCTGGTTTCGTTGCTCTTTTGGCCTAGATTGGCCTCAAACATCCCAAACGCTGCCTGTAGGTCGCCCAAGCTCTGTTGCGCTGCGCTTGCCCAGCCAGATTCAATCGACGCCGGGGCTGTGCGCTGCGGGAACGGCAACTGTTTGCCGTCGTCGGTGTAGGCGTTGAATGGCAGATAGGACAGGTTATCAGCGTTCGCACGGCTCCAGTGATTCTCAAAGCCCTCAATGGATTCAGACGCGGCCAGAAATGGGGCCTTTGGAGCCAAGGCAACCCGCTCGATAAACGCGCTGCGCTCATAGTTGTACGAACGCTGCGGGTCTTTCGCCCTACGGACAAGCCCGCTGAATTTGCGCTTGCCCTCTACGAACGACTCATCGCCAATAACCGGGATGATCGGCAGGAACTCGGACGGGAATTCGCTCTTTTCCAGCACTTGCCCAGCGGTCAGCTTGTACCACTCGCAACGCCGGGTAACGGTTACCTCTGTTTCAACGCCTTCTTGGTCAACCTTCCCGGCTTGGTACTCTTCCCAAAAGTCATCCTCTTCGTATTCCTTGTCGTCTTTCTTGATGACGTTCTTTTTCGTCTCCACGATGCGGAAATACTCAGCAATACGAACAGTGTCTTTTGTCGCCCAGCCGCTGTCGTCAAAGTCCCAATTGGACGCCTCTACTTTGGGCCAGCGTTTCTCAAATACCTTGCGCGGGATGTCCTCCCACACGATAGCCCACAGCCCATCTTGTCCGTCAGGCTCTGTGCTGTCAGGGTCGAAATAGACGCTGAACACATTCGGGATGCGCTTGATCTTCAGGCACTGTTCATTGGTCTCGTCGTCCTCAACCTCAGTAACAACCCTCAGCCAACCCACGCCACAGCGGGCAGAACTGGCAATAGCCGTATCGTAAGCAACCCCTGCGCGGCTGGTGTACTCGATCTGGCGGAACATGCCCTGCAGAACCTCAGCAAGTCGCGGGTCGCTACCGCTGTCCATCGGGATCAGCTTAATACTTGGTTTGTTCTGGCGGGCATCGTTCACCACCTGGTTGATGAACTGGTTCGTCCGGTCAAACGTCAGGCAAGGTCTTGCACCGTGCTTTGCTGTCTCACGGGCGCGGCGAACCTCATCCGGCCATTGGCGCGGGTCAGTGGGGTCGCTAAACCGCAGGTCATCCAGCATGTCAGCGCGCTGCTCTCCCCAATACTCTTGGGCATAGCTGAACCGCTGACGCGCTTCCTCGATGATCTTGTCGTCTTTTTTCATGCGCCCATCCATCCAGCGGAACTCATTTGACTGAACTCCGTTTTTTGCTCTTTGTGCTTACGCTTTGGCTTGACCAACTGAAGGCCGCGACCGATCAGGCCGCATACGTCCACAACGTCATCGTGTTTACCAGCGGGGAACCGGATCAACTCACCCCACACATCGGCTTTCCATGCGGCGATCTTTGGCAGAAAGACCTTGCCCATGCTTGCCAATGCCTGAAAAGACCGCGCCCTAGCCTCTTTGTCTGAAATGCTCGGGACCCACTCGATACGGCAGAATGCGTTTCTTTCCTGCATCCGCTTCATCAGGAACGGCTCAACGCTCCTGCGGATTGGCCCAGACTCGCCAAACCAGCATTGCGGCTCATAGCGCAGGATGAAGTCGCACTTTCTTTCGATCCACACATCCGCCGCAGTCTGACCGCGCCACATATCAACAACGTACACGTTGGAACTGTGGTCAACCCCGAAAACACCGTGTACCGTGTAGTCACCGCCGCCATCAGTCACGGCGTAGTCACTCGATCCGAAGTAGGTAAGTCCTGACGGTAGCTTGTCGTATTCAGCAAACCACTCAGCTTTGAAGTAGTCGCCATCCTCACCGGCTGGCTGCTGCTGATACAGCGCATTCCAGCTTCGCGGGTCTTGTTTGGCGGCTTGCACCATGTCATCTGTGAACCACTCAGGCCAAAGCCTTTCGCCGGGTTGTCTGCCAAGCGGGTCGTTTGTCATCGCTTCCATGGGCAACTCCAGAACGGTCCACTTGTCGCGCTCACGCTCCAGAATCCGCCCGCCTAGATCATCCTCGTGCCAACGGGTCATTACGACAATCTGCCTTGCACCTGGCTTTAGACGGGTCAGCAGGTCGTTTACGTACCATTCCCACGCTCTGGCCCTGCTGCGTTCGCTGTCCGCATCTTCCCGACTCTTTACCGGGTCATCAATCACCACAAGGTCAGCCCTTCGGCCAGTGATCGACCCGCCAACACCAGCGGCATAGTATTCGCCGCCTTTTTCAGTGTCCCACCGTCCGGCTGCTGTGCTGTCAGCAGACAACCCGAATCCGTACACTGCGCGGAACTCATCGCTCCCGACGATGTTGCGAACCCGCCTACCGAATCTTTCCGCCAGTTCCTGTGTGTGGCTGGCTGCGATGATGTTTAGCGCAGGGTTACGTCCAAGGAACCAAGGCGGGAACTCCACGCTGGTGTAAGTCGATTTGGCCGATCCTGGCGGCATACAGACCATCAGCCGGGTTATTTCCCCGCGCTCTACAGCCTCCAAATGGTCAATCAATAGCTGATGATGCTTAGCCGGTTGCAGCCCAGCGTCGCGATATTCCATCCATGCGGACAGCTTCACCCTAGCAGCACGCCTAGAAAGTAGTTCTTTAGCAGCAATTGCTGGGCTAATCACGCTCATTTGTTACAAACTAGGGGTAAAACCCCGTGATTTCCGGCACTCGCTGTTACAAACATCACTCGGTTTTCACTTGTTTGGCTGCGATTGCGTTCAATTCGTCGTCGCTCAGCATCTTTGCAACGCCAATTGGCGGCAGGTCATCAGCGCCACCAAGTTGCAGCTTGTCGCCGTACTTCTTAGGGGCCAGCTTGGAAAGCAGCCATTTCCGGTTGTCAGCCTTGAGACGAAGCCCGTTCACCTCTACAGCCGTCTGCGCTCTTGCAGCCTGGTCGCCAATGTCCTCTAGCTCCTGCGCCTGAGCATCGAGCATGTC
>CAYJDY010000075.1:0-4019 GCA_964369045.1 uncultured Candidatus Saccharibacteria bacterium | reverse complement strand
GGTCTTTTCTGCAACACCACGAAACGCGTGATAAGCAGGTGCCCGCATGACCACATTGTCCCACCCGTATTCACGACTTAGATCCATAATTTCCGGCAACAAACCCCTCCGGTACATTTCCTGCGCTCTTTTGTACGATCTGTTCTTGAGTTCCTCTTTTTCTATATCTAGTCCAAGTATTAATGTATCATCTCGTAATTTTAACGAATTCGATATCTGTGGCCCGGCTTCGAGTGAACGCAACAAATAGCGTTTATTTCTGCTGTTCTCGGGCAAAGGGATGTTGCGTCGTTTGAGTTCAAGTTGAAGCTCCTCTACGGTTGAATCCTGGTATACATCCCTCGCCCCCGGATTAAGCAACGTCCGAAACTGGTAGTCATACAGCACGGCGTCAATATATAGCCCACTACCGCCCACCAAAATTGGAATTTTACCGCGCTTGCGTATATCTTTGATTGCGCTATCCGCCAACTGTTTAAAATCAGCTACAGAAAATGCTTGGTCAATATCTACCACGTCTAAAAGATGATGCCGGATCTGTTTTTGCTGAGCTAAACTTGGTTTTGCAGTCCCAATATCTGCTCTTCTATAAACAGTCCTTGAATCAGCGCAGATGATCTCCCCGTTTACACGCCCGGCAAGCTCGATAGCTAGTGCTGTTTTTCCTGATGCGGTCGCACCAACGACAGCGATGAGTTTGGCTAGATCTTTGGTCGCCATAGCAAAACCTCAACATCTACTCTGTAATCATCACTTACGGCTATGCCTTCTGCTTCGAGCACATGTTTATGCCCTGCCTTACCGCCAGGGTATCCACTCGCAAGGCCGCCTTGCTTATTAACTACCCTCTGCCACGGTAAATTTGGATCTCCAAAGTGGGCGATTCCACCAACAATTCGCGCTGACCGCGGGCTACCGCATAAAGCAGCAATCTGCCCATATGTCATCACTTTGTGTTTGGGTATAGCAGAGACTACAGATAACACACGATGCCTAAAGTTATCTTTTGTGCTATTTTGCACTAAAATACTCCTCTACGGCGATCCAGTTTTTTGCCCGAGTAACACCTTTCGGGAGTTGCAACCCCCGACTCCAGCTGTAATTACCAAATAGGACCGTAGGAATACCTTCGGCAGCGACTGCAAAACAATGCTTTGGGTGATCATCGATAAAATAATCGGCGCCTAACTCCTTAATAATTCCAGCTTTGGTTAATGTGTTGGCATGATCAAGCGAATACTTTCCGTCCCATATTCCCGCAAAGTGAATATCCTTGAATAGCCCTGCGTAATACTTCTCGATCCATTCAACAGTGCCCTTTTGCAGTACTTTTGGCCGTGATGTAACTATGATTAGATCAAAATTCGCAGCTAATCTTCCAAGCACCTCTTTGGCATCACCAAGGCTATCAAGATGAATTTGCACTTCCTCACGGTAGATATGCTGTTGGCGCTTAATGGCCTCTTCAATATCTATTCCCCACATCTCTGCCCAGTGTTCAGAGTAATCGTCTACGCTCAGGGTTGTACCCCATTGCTGATTGCTAAATGCCACGAATCTGGCAGCACTATCCGCAAGTACATCGTCCAAATCAACTGCTATTACTTTTCGTTTCATACTACAGACTACTTATATAGCTTTGTAGATCACTGAGCTTAACTTTTTCTTCTTTATCTTTCAGGCGAACACTAACTTCGTTTGCTTCAACGTCTTTAGGGCCAACAATCAACGTAACTGGAATCTTCATTCCTGCAGCATCTCGTATTTTACGACCCAATGATTCGTTGCGATCATCAACTGAATACCTGATTTCATTGTATTTTAATGGCTTCATTAAAACGACACCATCAAGCACATCTCTAATCTTCCCGACATAGTCCATCACTGTATCATTAATTGTAAGTATACGTACCTGCTCAGGAGCCAACCAGAAAGGAAGCCAACCAGCGGTTTTCTCGATATAAAATCCGATGAATCGCTCGAATGAGCCAAGTATCGCACGGTGGATTACAAGTGGGCGATGTTCGGTATCGTTGGCATCGACATAACTTAGGTTCATACGTCCAGGCACTAACAAATCAATTTGTGATGTAGCAATTGAGTCTTCTTTTCCTAGAACGTTTCGTGTTTGAATATCAACCTTTGGCCCGTAGAAGGCAGCCTCTCCCTCTGCTTCTACATAGTCAGCGCCAAATGTTGTGAGTGCTTCGCGAATTGCTTCGCCGGCAGCTTGCCACTCCTTTGGATCACCTTCAAATTTGTCTTTACTAAAATCAGGTAGCGACAAACGATACCAGTAGTCTGTAATCCCAAATGTCTCATACACTTCTTTGAAAAGCTCGAGAACTTTAATAAACTCCCCTTTAAGTTGTTCTGGAGTTACATATATATGCGCATCATTCTGTGTGATTGGCCCACGCACACGTATCAATCCTGTCAGCGTCCCTGATAACTCATGCCGGTATAGACCGGAGTGCTCAGCAAGCCTAAGAGGCAGATCATTATAACTCGTTACAAGCTGCTCATACACTTTATGGTGATGCGGGCAGTTCATTGGTGAAACATAGAATTTCTGACCTTCCGAGTCTACTATGCTAAACATGTCTTCTGCATAGAACTGTGCGTGACCAGACTGTTGATACAGTCTTTCATGCGCAATAACTGGGGTGTCAACGTACTTATAGTCTGCCTGTTCCTCTAGCTGACGCGTATACCGACTAAGTAAGTTCTTGATAGTAGAGCCCCGTGGCAACAAAAGTGGTAAGCCCTTACCGACATCTTCATTGATAGTAAAGATCTGTAGCTGCTCACCCAGGACACGGTGGTCGCGCGCTTTCGCCTCTTTGAGCATCTCGAGATACTCATCGAGCTCTTCTTGTGTATTAAACGCCACGCCATAGAGTCTTTGCATCTGAGGATTACTCTCTTTTCCGCGCCAATAAGCACCGGCTACCCTCATGAGTTTAAAGACTCCGACTTTGCCTGTACTTTCGACATGTGGCCCACGACATAGATCAGTAAAGTCACCATTCGTGTAAAATGATACGCTCTCTACTTGTGCATCACCGTCTGATACGGTTCCAAGCTCTTCTACATCCAGATCTTTAGCAACTGTCGTACCAGCACGCTTGAGGTCATTAAGTAATTCTAGTTTATAGGGCTGTTTTACTTCTTTGGCCCACTCAATAGCCTTATCGATTGGCATCTCAGTCCGATCGAATGGGAGGTTAGCTGAAATGATCTTCTTCATTTCTTTTTCGATCTTACCGAAATTATCTTCAGAGATGGTCTTATCCCCAAGGTCAATATCATAATAAAAACCATTCTCTACTACCGGGCCAACGCCAAACTTAGCGTCTGGCCACAGATGTTGTACTGCGGTTGCAGTGATATGAGCCAAGCTATGCCTCATTGCATGTAGTTGATCCTTCTCTGCCATCATATTTCCTTTCGTTACATATAAAAAGACGCGGAGTTTAGTATTCTCGCAAATACACTAAACAAATTCCGCGTCTTGGGTCCCGAGCATTTGTCGGGAGGTTCCACCTGAGACTTTTACTATTGCTTGCACGTTTATCGTCACGTTCTGCCTTGCCCGACGGAGCTCCACGGATGGTGAGGCCGCTTCAAAACTCATTTGCATTATAGCATATCCTCTTAAGATTACACTTTACTGGAAATGAAAAAAGCGATTGAATGATCTCGCATTTCATTCAATCGCTTATTCAAAAAAACTAATCTCAAAACTTCACTCCAACAATCATAACAAGGTTGGTACTATATGGCTAGTACATAAGTATTGTTATTTCTACATTTATAGCTGGGGATAACAAAATCGTTTCTTATACTTTTTTTGATATATTATTTTGATTTCCGTAATCCCTTTCCTTTTACAGCTGCTTCGTAAATTTAAAAGATGACCCTAAGGTCATCTTTTAAATTTGGTGGGCGATAGAGGATTCGAACCTCTCACCTCCACAACGTCAATGTGGCGCTCTAGCCAAATGAGCTAATCGCCC
>CAYJDY010000074.1:0-4031 GCA_964369045.1 uncultured Candidatus Saccharibacteria bacterium | reverse complement strand
TCGAGGCGGTGGCGGGCGGTCACCGGGCGGACTTCGAGCGCGAGCGCGACCGGGCCGACAAGCTGATGGCCGAGCTCCTGAGGATGACGGCCGACGCGATGACAGCAAAGGAAACCGCGGCGCGGATCGAGGGTGAACTGGCGGCCCTGAAGGCGCGGCCCTGGTGGCGCCGGATCGCGGTCTAAAATAGATCAAAATAGATTATTGCAAACAATCTAAACGTCCGTATAGTGTCTTTACACCTTCGGGGGAGGGCACCATGACCAAGCAGATAGTCGGCTACATCCGGGTCAGCACTGCGCAACAGGGCAAGTCGGGTCTGGGCCTGGCCGCACAGCGGGAAGCCCTCGCCAGGTTCGCCGCCGCCGAGGATCTGCAGATCGCCGCCGAGTTCGTGGAGGTCGAAACCGGCAAGGGATCGGACGCGCTCGACCGTCGCCCCGAACTCGCCGCTGCACTCGCAGAGGCTCGCCGCCTCAAGTGTCCGGTTATCGTTGCCAAGCTCGACCGGCTATCCCGAGACGTGCATTTCATTTCCGGCCTGATGGCGCACAAGGTCGCTTTCATCGTTGCCGAGCTCGGCGCCGACGCCGACCCGTTTATGCTTCACCTGTATGCCGCGCTCGCCGAAAAGGAACGTCAACTGATCTCACAGCGGACGCGCGATGCCCTGAAGGCTGCGAAGGCTCGCGGTGTTGTTCTCGGCAATCCCAAGCTTGCAGACGTTCGACGCCGCGCGGTGGCGAGCACGAAAGCCAACGCCGATCGCTTCGCTAAGAACGTGGCGCCGATCATCAGGGAAATTCAGGGCAGCGGCATTGCATCCCGCCGCGCCATTGCTCGAGCTCTTAACGCTCGCGGTGTTGCTACGGCTCGCGGTGGCCAGTGGACTGCGGTGCAGGTTGGCTCGATCCTGCAGCGGGCTTAGCGCGGGGAGCTCTCAACTTTTTGGCCATTAAACCTGCAATTAAAAGCATCTGTCATTGCAGCTATCGTTAGCGAGGCGCTTGGCTGATGACGCTTGGCGGGGTGATCGCGCAGATATTTTAAAACAATGTCTTTCACCTGTTGTTTGTTTACACCCTTGGTGTTGGCGCAAACAAAACCAACAGCTACCATCATATCGTAGTGACCAGTTATCTGGCCCATACACATCCCCAGCGCATCATGAGCGCAAATTCGCAAGAGGTCATTCCCGTCATCGAAATAGCCCCGGGCGCCCAGCGTAGAAATCAGCAACGCTATGGCGATCAAAGCTACTCTCATGGCTCAACCCCTGTTGACGAATCTCCGCAAATCACGGCGTCTTTCGCAGTTACCGAAATCTTAAATCGGAGACTGCACAGCCGCGCTTAAAAAAGCAAAGACCCCGAAGGTTGGCGCCTTCGAGGTCTGATTAAATCGCTGGTCGTTGAGAGAAGATCAGAACCTCAACTCACCAGAATCGAGAGTCGGTGTCAACCTGGAAGCATTTCCGGGAACGCTATTGCTTGCCTGCGCGGCCCTAAAAAGGGGGCTTAGCAATGTTTACCAAACAACTCGAGGTCGCACCTGGCCGCTTCAGCTTCGATGAAACCGGCCGGCCGATAGACGGGCCGAGTGGCGAGGCCACGCCAGCCGAGATGGCAGCGCATTTTCTGCGGATCGACCGGGCCATGGTCCGGCGCAGGTCCGTTGAGATGGATGCCCCGGAGTGCCGCATCGATGGCAATGAGGCGTCCCGCATCATGCTCCTGGCCTACGCTATCGATAAGAAAACCCGGCAGCACCGCACCAAATATCAACACGGTGGCGTGCTGGGTGATCGGGCCATCGAGCTCCTGCGGCTGCTGATGAATATCGGGCGCAAGCGAGGCCGGATATTCTATGACTACGATTCACTCGCTGCGATGTTTGGCAAGCACCGGGAGACCGTTATGACGCTGATGAAGCGTCTGATCAGGGAAGGCTTCGTTACCAAGCATCGCCGGTCGAAGATCATCACCACGGCCCAGGGGCCGCGCCGGGTGCAGAATAGCAACGCCTACGAAGTCCACCTGCCACGGTCCGGGATCGGCGCGGCATCCATTGTCAGCCTTGGTACTTCAGAGTCGAATAATCCGGTTGTATCTGTCTCCAGTACGGGGACAACACCGAATGATCGTCTGGCCTCAGGCGGTGCAGAACGTTTCTGGCTCGCTGAGCCATACCGAATGCCAGATGGAACGATGTATTAGGACAGACGCCGCTGCGCGGCGGCTTGGCAATAGAGGGCAGCGAGCACCGGGACAGCCAACCACCAGGCGGGCGCCGTGTGAATAGCAGGGAGAGTGCCTATATCGATCGATAGTGAGGCAAATCAGCTGATAGAATTGATCCCGCACCGGCGAAATTTTGGTTCCGGGTTTTCGCCCAGCCTAAAATCTATTTTTGGAACGATTTCAAAGGGTTAGGCATTATTTAAATGGGGAAGTCCCTGCATGCCCCTTCTTACTTAGTTGATAGTCTCAAACCTGGTGACAGGTCGCTGCCACGAACGACAGCGCCACACGGCATGACCAGGCAAGAGATCGATCGCCTCAGCGGTGCCGGTCACTGGATGCAGGGTTACCTCCGATCCTGCCCTGATGGCGAGCTCTGGTACCTGACGACAGCGAAAGGCGTATCCCGCGAAACCGTCGCCTCCATCCAAAAGCGGATTAACCGCCTTCAGCGCGAGCGCGATTTTTACACCTACAGCGCCTGGTGTTTCGAGACGCGGCCAAAGCTGCACGCTCATTTCCTTTTCGTGGGCGATAGCGCCGTGATCGAACGGCTGAAGCAAAGCGCCTTCGCCGAAACCATCACAATAAAACGTGTCTATGACCTTGGCGGCCTTTTGAACGGGTACCAGGCGAAAGAGCGAACACCGCAGGCAGGTTACGGCCGGGAGCGGCAACTCGGCGGTCGCATCAAAGGAGCTCACAAGCTTGAAGGCGGTGGCGATCGTGTTCGTCTATCCCGCGAGCTCGAACGCGATGCAATCGAGGCCGCGCTAGTGACGCCGTGGCAGCACGAAAATGCAAAGCGGAAAACAGATCGCAAAGAATATCGCAAACGGGCCCTCACAGCGCGAGCCCCTCGCCTGGTGGGGCAGATCCTGCTCTTTCCAGAGCTCTCAAAACCGGTGGCCAGGCTGCAGGCTTTCGGCGGCGGATACGTCCCCAAGGCGGTCGCTGCCGAGATCGAATTTCGTCGACGCCAGCGTGGTCTGTCTCAGCGCCAACTCGCCGCCCTGGCCGGACGATCCCAAGGTCAGCTGGCCAACGCCCTCCGAGGTCACGATCCGATCTCGGCGCCGGTGGTCAATCGGCTGCGAGACGCCCTCCTCGCCTGATAATACAGGGCGGAAACAGTGGCCACGCCCTTGCTGGTAACAGCGCCAGAACAGCGTGACCAGTTAGCTTGAAAAACAATCAAAAAATCAAAGACTTAGCATGTAGGGCACACGGCTGCTAAGGCATTGATTTGAAAGCGTAATCTGCTGTTTTGGCTACACTTTTTGATGCCGGTCACCGGGTGGTCACCGGCCCTTTTCGAGACCAGTACGCGCGCGCGAGGGTTCACAGCCAGGTTCACAGCGGTTCACAGTTCACAAAATGCCGCCGCTCCGTGATGGTAAACGGTCCTTTAAGCGGCACCGGATTAAGGTTTCGGGCTTGTCCGGGTGGTCACCACCCCGGTCAGGAAGCCCTAGGAGCCTCGCCCATGCCCGTTGAGATGCTGACCTACGCCGACCTAGCCTCTCGCCTGAAAATCTCACCAGAGGCCGCCCGGGCGCTTGCCAAGCGGCTCCGGTTACCCCGATCCCGCGGAAATGACGGCAAGGCGCTGGTCAGCGTCGATTTCGCCGAGATCAACCACGCACCCCTGCCCGCCCGGTCACCAGGCGGTCATCAGGCGGGTGCCGCCGCCTTGAAAGCCAAGGTCGAAACCCTGCAGGCCGAGCTCGCCAAAATCGAGGCGGTGGCGGGCGGTCACCGGGCGGACTTCGAGCGCGAGCGCGACCGGGC
>CAYJDY010000073.1:0-4105 GCA_964369045.1 uncultured Candidatus Saccharibacteria bacterium | reverse complement strand
CCGATTCTGATGGCTTTCAAGATACCCTTTTTATCCCAGGCACGTAATGTGTTGGGATGGACTTGGAGCAGCTCGCTGGCCTGCCTCAGGGTTAGATATTGTGGAAGTGGCTTCTGTGACATAGTTAGTAACTCTTGATACCATTATCTTACAGAAACGGAGTGACGTACAGAGTACGAAAGACGTGATGAAAGCTGAGGATCAGAAGCCAGATAAGCCCAAGAGAAAGCCGCCGAAGAAAAAGCAGCAGTCTTTGTCGACTCCAAGTAAGAAGAAGCCTTATCAAAAGCCCATACTGAACCTGGACATTGTGGATAAACTCAAATACGAAGCAGAGGCAGAGTTGGTTTCGGGTCAGGTGTTGAGTCCTCAAGCGATACGTCAGATAACCGATGCAAGTGAGGTGCTAACACGCACAATGCGTCAATATGACTTCTCATCGATCATCAGGTCTATGTCGGCAGCAGCAGTCAGCCAGGAACTAGTCGCAATGAGCGAGCGAGTCACTGAGAGCCTTATCATCCCGACGAAGACCTTAGCCGCTATCCAGAAGAGTCTCGTGGTTTATTCAGCTATCGGCAGCCAGCTTGCCGCACTCTCAAATATAACGTTGGCTGTAAGTAGTATGTTCGCAGAGATTCAGTTGTCTCATCAGCGTATATTTCGATCGCTTACTATTGATCTCACGACTATCGCAGTCGCTCGAACCTCACTGATACCTAACCAGAGTGTCATATTGTCTGACTACACTGTTACCGAGCAAGACGGACATTTAGTAGCGAGCGGCCAGGCAATACAAACCAAACAAATTGGTGAGTACGCCATCATTCACAAGGCCGATGTTGATCTAATCTTTACCGAGCTGGAAGCAAACCGCAGCGAGTTACGAGAGATTAAACGGCTCCTCACGGCTCCTGGCAATAACGAACCTTCAAGGGTAGAGTATGCCGACGTAAAGTTCCGCAGGGAAGCATCTCACCTGCTCATTCACGGGTTTGAGATTCAAGTACAACGCAGCTCTGCACAGGCTAGATTCTGCGACTTGTTCTTTAGTTCGCCTGAGAACTTTAAGAAGAAATGGGACATCGCAGATGCTCTATCTGTGTTTGATGGGTTTCATATCGGCACAGATGGCACAGAAGAAGAAGCTCTTAGTAAGATCAAAGGATATGTTCATGCTCTCAACTTAAAAATTAAGGCTGGCACAGCGGGTCGATTTTCTCAGTTCTTCATCCTTCTCGACCTTGAGGTCTATATTAACCCCGACTATCTCGCAGCCCTGTAGAGAGCAGGTTATCCACAGCTTTAAACTCGTTTAACAGGCGAGTTGTTTTTAATAGGGTTGCTATGAAGCAATCCAGTAATCAGTCACCAGACACGAATATCATAACGCCTGATCGCGACTTACGCGGGCAGCTTGAAAAGGATGATTCGGCAATCGCCAACTTGGTTGGTTACTTTGATGTACTCATAGAAATGAACCTTGAATTAACTAGTCAAGAAAGGAAAGTGAAAGATGGAAGTGAAGATAAACCTGATGAGCTTGGTCAGTTGCTTGGATAGCTACTATAAGCGACAAATCGTTGAAGACTATCTGGGTGAGATTGAGACTGAAGGCCTCACGCAACTCCACGAAGATATTAGCCTTGAGCTAGCTGCGAGGAGCATAGATGATGCGGATTGAAGAGGTCAATGTAATCCCAGTAAAAGCCGCTGACGGCCTCGTGGCTTTCGCAAGCGTCGTAGTTGATGGAAGCCTTTATCTCGGCTCTATGGCAGTTCATATGCGTCGAGATGGTACATATCGGCTAGTCTATCCCACGAAACGGGTAGGCGACCGAGAGATGAACATTTACCACCCAATCAGAAAGGCTACAGGTGAGCTGATAGAGTGTGCAGTTATAAGTAAATGCCAAGAATTATTTGAAAGAAGTGATGACTATGATCGATACGATAAAACTCGTCATCAAGATGAGTGAACCCCTTACTTGTACTGCCAACTTTCAACCTAGACTTGATGCGATTCACGGTGCATACAAAGGCTATTTTAAAGCTGTATGTAACCCATCGGCAGCTTCGAAGAAGCAGGGTATCTACCAGCCGAGACTGACATATACTCAGCGACCAGGGAAGACGCAGCTGACTGCAGCATATGAGCTGATGATAGAGCTTTCTTTACCAAAGCTAGTGTTTGGAAATAACTTTGAAGAGCTGCAGGAAACTAGCTTGAGTGATGTCACCGATAAGCTGGTGCTAGCTCTGAGAGATATGGGTATATGGCTGTTCTCACACCAAATTGAGGGTGCAGAAGTGCGTTCCATTCACTACAGCAAGAATATCGTCTTTCGAGATTACACCTCCTGCTCTTCGGTTTTGAAGATGCTTCGCTCGGCTGATGTTAGTAGGGTCTACGATGTTCAGCGTACAGACTTTCGTAACGGGCAGGTTCTCCATATCCACACCAACTCTCTCGATATAGCGATTTACGACAAGCTAGCCGACTTAAGGCAAGCAAGGACAAGCGAGAAAAGAGCTGTCGAGAAAGATAATGCGACACAGTTGAATGTCTACGATGCTCTAGCTAAGGTTCGGCCAGTCGCGGTCTTGAGGCATGAAGTGCGGTTGGGGGCTAAGGCAAAGATTCGCTCAAGCCTAGAGGCCATCGGCTATGTTGGGCCACTTACGCTCGCAGGTCTTTACTCTGTTGAGTTGGCTCAGTGTTTCCTGATGAACCACTGGGATAGTTTCTTCGCGAACTTACCCAAGCTTGTTCTCGATTCAGATGAGCCAGACAAGGTATTTGCAAACATTTTGCTTGCCCCTGACCTTACTGGCCCGAGAGAGGCGATGGCTCAGCTCGGTATGACAGTCTTGATGCAAGGCAGTGATCACCGCGGCCTAAGGACTCTAGTAGAAGATCGGTTCGGATCGCACGCTTGGGCGAGACTGAAGCCCCTCCTGAAGAAGCAGCCAAGGGGCCAGTACAAGGCAATTCTCGCTGTTACCAAGGCTTTAGATGACTTCAAGCCCACGCATTTAGAAGAAATAAAAGACAGTTTAGAAACTAGTACTTAATGTTACTAAATGTTATATAATAACAGATAAGGAGTGACTATGAAAAAGAAAGCTTTTTTGATTGCAAGAGTCTCGGATGTAGAACAGCGACAAGCCTTACCGGCCCAGGTACAACGACTCGAGAGATATGCCAAAGAGAAGGGGTATGACTACGAGCTGTTTGAGTTTGACGAAACGGCCTATAAGAATGGTCGCAAAGAGTTTTCCGTCATCATTAAGAAGATCGAAGCCTACCCTCACGACTGTATTGTAGTGTTTGATAAAATCGATCGATTCAGTCGTGACGCGACTCAGGATGAAGTCCGTGCAGTAAATAAGCTACTCGAATCGGGTAGGGCAGAGATGCACTTTCCGTCGGATAACTTATTTGTTCATAAAGGCTCTCCAGCATCAGACTTATTTCGTTTGAGTATTGGCGTTGGATTGGCAAAATACTACTCCGATAGCATCAGTGACAACGTTAAAAGGCGGTTCGAGCAGAAGCTAAACGATGGCGAGTGGCCTGGGAAAGCCCCGATTGGCTACACGAATATGAGACTCAGTGAGAAAGAGACAACCATCATTCTTGATCAAGAGAGAGCGGGTTATATTGGCCGATGTTTCGAGTTAAGATCGCTGGGTCATACCTATCGTGCTATCGCAGCGACGCTGAGAGCAGAGGGCTTGCGTAACAATACCGCTAAAGCCAACCCCGTCATACAACGACACGTAGAGCAGATACTCAAAAATCCGTTTTACTACGGTGTAATGCGATACAACGATAAGCTTTATCCTCACAAATATGAGCCACTTATAACACGTAAACTCTTCGATAAGTGCCAGTTGGTCAACGATGAACGGCACAATAATAAGACAAAAACACAGGCTATCGACTACACATTCAATGGCCTGCTCAAGTGCGGCATCTGTGGCTGTAGTATCTCCTCTTATATAAAGAAGGGTAATGTCTATATGAAGTGCAGTAAGGGCAGGGGCCATTGCTCGGCTAGCCACCTGAAAGAGGCTGATCTCGTGCCTCAGGTTGCGGAAT
>CAYJDY010000072.1:0-4213 GCA_964369045.1 uncultured Candidatus Saccharibacteria bacterium | reverse complement strand
TTTAAGTCAAGCGCTATTTGCGTTGAGTGGTTCCGTTTTTAGTGATTTCTGCAACATCATCAAAAACAACCATAGGACAAGCCGAGAAGCGGTGACCTGCGCCCTTGACAAAAAAACATAGATAGAATAAAACATCAATATTCACTGGCTAGAGTGAATGAGACGAAAGCCACTTGTAAACGATTCCAGCTTTAACAGAGCGCGCCGCTAGCCCGGTCGGAATCGTTCCCAAGTGGCTTTTTGCATTTCATCGCTTGCAACGTACTCCCTACGAACAGGGATGGACTTAGATTGACCGCATGAAAAGCCGCCGGGTCTAAGTTGAGAGCGCTACGGGGAACCATTCCAAGCGCAAACGACAAGAGTGAGCCGCAAGGCGCGAGAGGAATCGTCAATGGGGCCTGTAACGTGGCATCATCCTCCAAGCAATAGGGCGTTAACTTCTATTGCCGACTGTGTCCCGAATCCTATTCGACGAACAGGCGTACTCGCTAACAGTCTTAACCGGCTGTTGGTGAGTATTTCTTCCGGAACCCTCAACCTTTCTCGGAACAGTTACTTATGGATAGTGAATATCTATGTAGAGTTAATAAGCCTAAAGTCATGCACCTTTGGACTGGCTCAAATACTGAGTGCAAGTCTTATGCAAATGGAGGCATGAAACAGGCGAAGTATCAGGTTTGGAAAACAAACCCACAGCTTCCTGTGTGCGATTCGTGCCAGCGAGCATGGGACACAAAAAACGGCGTGAAGTCTGAACCGAAAGTTTCTCGTCGAGATATAGAGCGCAAGGCGCGTGACTTGCAAGACCTGAAAAAGAAGGTTGCAAAGCGAAAAAAAAGAATCGACAAAAGCAATCGCTACATAGCGAGCTTAAACGTTAATAGCGACGCGTTTCTATCCTCCTACGAATGGCGCAGACTGCGCTTAGTCATTCTCAAAAAGTACGGCAGCAAGTGCCAGTGCTGCGGCGCTACGCCTGAATCTGGCGCGGTTATGAACGTTGACCACATTAAGCCGAGAAAGATTTACCCTGAACTCGCACTAACAGAGAGCAATCTTCAAGTGCTATGCCATGAGTGTAACCACGGAAAAGGAAATTGGGACATGACCGACTTTCGTCCGCGTGGCGTTGTTGCGACTTAGGTTGACGAATATACGTGTAGCGCAAAACGCTAAAAACGGAACAGCCGCCAAAAACTAACACTTGCAATCAACACCGCAGTGTGTAAGAATTACTCATGGCTAAGAAAAAACAACTTACAGCGAAAGAGCTTGTGAAAAAGTGCGGCGGCGTTCCTGCGGTGCAGGCGTTCTGTCAATTCAACAACCCTTCGGGCGTGACCAACTGGTTTTTGCAAGGGCGCGACATACCGCGCCACTGGCGCATGCTCTTGGAAAACAAGGCGGCGGCGAAATGATTACCCCTCTCGACTGGATGATCTGCCTAATGTGCGTGGCCGCAGTAATGCAGGTCATCACGTTTATCGACCCCGATACATAGCCGCCTCCCCTCGGCTAGCGCGTCACGGGCGCGCGTTCGCATTCCAACGAATGCGTTTTTTGAAGGGCTTGCTGGTTTCCCTCCGGCTGGCGAGTTCTTCAAAAAATTACTAGGTGCCATTTTTTTAAGCTTGGCGGTTTCTGGGAGTGGCACCTAATAATTTAACTGCTCTGGGAGGGCATGGTATGGAGTACAAAGATTTTATCGAATCAAAATCAAAAAAGATGGAGGCCGTAGGGTTTTCATCTATTAGCATCAATCCGATGCTTTTTGATTTTCAGCGTGCAATTGTCGATTGGGCTTGCAAGCGAGGCCGCGCAGCGATCTTTGCCGATACTGGCCTTGGGAAAACGCCGATGCAAGTGGAATGGGCGCGGCAAGTATCAAAGCATACCGATGGCCGTGTGTTAATTGTTGCGCCTTTGTGCGTTGCGCAACAGACGGAAGAAGAAGCGGCAAAATTTGGGGTTTCGGCGCGCTACCTACGCAAAGATAACGACGAGCAAGACATTGTGATTACGAACTATGAAATGCTCGATCACTTTGACCCGTCTGACTTTGCGGGTGTAGTCCTTGATGAAAGCTCAATTCTCAAGAGCCACGACAGCAAGACGCGCGCAAAGATTATCGAGATGTTTTCAGGCGTTCCGTATCGCCTTAGTTGCACGGCTACACCTTCGCCAAACGATCACATGGAGCTTGGCAATCAGGCTGAGTTTTTAGGCGTCATGACTGCTGTAGAAATGCTGGCGATGTACTTTGTGCATGATGGCGGCGATACCGCGCAGTGGCGCTTAAAAGGCCACGGCAAGGGCAAATTTTGGCAGTGGCTATCGACGTGGGCGGTCTGTATTAAAAACCCTGCTGATATTGGGTTTGACGGCGATGCGTATATTCTGCCAGCGCTCAAGATGCACGATCACGTAATCGACATTGAGAAGCCACTAGATGGGCAGTTATTCTCTGGTGTTGCACAAACGTTGACAGAGCGTAGAGACGCGAAACGCGAATCAATGTCTGAACGTGTCGCATTGGCTGCAAAGCTGGCAAACGAGACAAAAGGCCCGTGTATTGTCTGGTGCCATTTGAACGACGAAAGCAAGGCGCTAACTGCAGCAATACCTGACGCCGTCGAGGTGACCGGGAGTATGAGCGCTGACGAAAAAGAATCGGCGATTATGGACTTCACGCACGGCGCAAAGCGCGTCATTGTGACCAAAGGGTCTATCGCTGGGTTCGGCATGAACTGGCAGCATTGCGCCGATCAGGTGTTTGCTGGTATGGACGACTCGTTTGAGACGTTCTATCAATGTATTCGTCGTTCGTATCGCTTCGGGCAAAAGCGCGAGGTCAATTGCCACATTATCAGCGCATCAACAGAGGGCGCGGTAACAACCAACATTCAACGTAAAGCGGCGCAAGCCGAAGAAATGGCTGTATCCATGATGGAGCACATGGCCGAATTTACGAAAGCACAAATCAAAGGGGCGACTGTGGAAAAGACGGAATACAAAACCGATCAAGCTGGCGACAATAACTGGACGATTCATCTTGGCGATTGTGTAGAAGTCGCGCGCGGGATGCCCGACAATTCAATCGGCTATTCAATCTTTTCTCCGCCTTTCGCATCGCTCTACACGTACAGCAACAGCGACCGTGACATGGGCAATTGTGCAACGTATGACGAGTTCTACACGCACTTCACGTTCTTGGTTGACGAGCTTTTGCGCATCACTCAACCGGGGCGGTTGCTATCGTTCCATTGCATGAACTTACAGACGAGCAAGTTCCGTGATGGTGTAATTGGATTGCACGACTTTCGCGGCGAGCTTATTCGCATGTTCGTCGAAAAAGGGTGGATTTACCATAGCGAAGTCTGCATCTGGAAAGACCCAGTAACGGCGATGCAAAGAACGAAAGCGCTCGGCTTGCTTCATAAGACGATTCGCAAAGACTCGTCAATGTCTCGTCAAGGCATCGCCGATTATCTGGTGACTATGCGTAAGCCGGGCGTCAACGAAACGCCAATTGCACATACGCATGAAACATTCCCCGTGCAGTTGTGGCAGCGCTACGCATCGCCGGTATGGATGGACATTAACCCTAGCAACACACTGCAATTTAGAACGGCGCGCGAGACGGATGACGAACGCCATATCTGCCCGTTGCAACTGGAAGTAATCGAGCGCGGCATGGAGTTGTGGAGCGCGCCTAACGATCTGGTTTTTTCTCCGTTTACTGGCATCGGGTCTGAGGGCTATGTCGCTTTAAAAATGGGGCGTCGCTTTGTAGGCTCTGAGTTGAAGAAAAGCTATTTCGATTTAGCTGTACGTAACTTGCAAGACGCAACAAAGGAAAACACGCAGGATTTATTCTCGGAGGCAGCATGAGCACAAAAAGCCAATGCGCCGCAATCATCGCGACGTTCAAAAACCGCTGGTTTGATACCGGCATCGCGTTCGATCATTTGCGCGTTCAGTCGCTACACCGTCGCCTGGCTGACATCGAGGGCATGGGTTACCGCGTAGACCGCGCAAAGCATCCAGAGATTCAGCGCGCGAAGATTTACCGGATTAGCGGAAAGGTTTTGTGAATGAGCTGGCACTTTTCGCTGGCGCATGATATGCTTGCATCTGTCAATATATCAAAGGGTATTTTATGCCGTGGCCTAGATCGAAACTACTGGAAGAAATGTACGCGTTGTATCTT
>CAYJDY010000071.1:0-4330 GCA_964369045.1 uncultured Candidatus Saccharibacteria bacterium | reverse complement strand
ACCGGCTCCGCAAGCGGCAACCGACCGTCAATTTCAAACCCCACGCGGCGGCTCATCGCCAACACCGCGCGATTGTCTTCTCGAACCCATCCGATGATGCGCTCTGCCCCGACTTCCGCCGAAAACGCCTGCAAAACAGCCCTTGCCGCGCCGTCGCAGCGGCCCTTGGCTTCCTTCAGCGTTCCGACGTGGACCATCCACACACCGGGCCAAAGATGCTGGTGAAACGCCCCGCAAACCCCTTCGCAGGCGCGGAATTGCATCCAGTCGCTGTCCCTTATGTCGCCGTGATAGGAATGCCAGAAGTAATCGACCGCCTCCGCAGCCGTCAGAACCCGGATCAAGCGTCCGCTGCCACCAGAACGCGGGCCTGATACTTCTGAACATCGGTCCCGTTGGTCATGCTGACCTCGCACACCGCCTGCTTGAAGTATCCCTGACGGTCCAGCGCCGGAAACTCCGCAGTCTGCGCCGCCGTCAGCCCGATCTGGATCAGACCAGCCGCATCCGCCGTCACGCTCACTGTGACAATCGGCTCCGAAGTGCTGGCAATCCACCAGTTACTTCCGGTAACTGCCTTCAGGCTGCGCTTGAACGTCGCCGTGCCGGTCCAGCCGGTCCAGTCCTGCCCTTGAACGGTGAAATCGTATGCGAAGGGTTCCCCTTGGGCGATTTTCATGGGCGGAAGTTGGATCATCTGAACACCGCCACAGAGACAGTTGAGGAGTCGGTCACTGAAAAAGATGTATTTGCAGTCCTTACTCTGACTGCCGTTGTGGTTCGCGCGGTAGCATTGTCTGCAATCGCGGCGACAGGAGCGGTCGCGCCATCGCCGGAACTCACGAAAACCGCATAGTTTGCATCAGGCATGGCTGTCGTGAAGTTGATCGTGTAATCGCCAGTCCCGTTGTCGGTGATTGACGATACATTCCCAGACTCCCGGATTGCCACGGTCCCGGTCCCGTTGAAATTCACCCAAGCCCGACAGGCATAGCGTGGCGCGGCCCCGGTTGCCGTGATCGCCACAGCTTCCAGCGCGGCAATGTCGGCATTCGCAGCGGTCTCGAAGGCTGCAAGGTCAGCCGCTTGCGCGTTCAGAAGCCCTTGAAACGCCTCAAACCCAGCCTGCGTCAGCTTGCCGTCCGCAGTCACGTATTTGGTATCGGTTCGCAGCGGCAACATCAGATCACCACGTCAATCTCGGACAGAAGCGGAATGTCCACTGTGGCCGACTGGGAAATCTCAATCGTAGCCCGCCGGAACTGCCCCAACTGCCGCCAGACAAGCCGGGTTTCGTATTGCCCAGCCGCCCCCACACCTCGATCTTTCGGCGCTCCGAATGTGATGCCGTCCCGCGATGTTTTCAGCGTGACCTTTGCTTCCGTAGCATCGCCGTCGCCTTGAATATCCCCGTCAATGCGCGGGAAAGCTTCCACCTTAGACACGATGAACCGCTCGCCGGTTTCCAGGGTCCGCGACACATACCGCCGCACCATCGGGTTGCCAAAATCAGTACATGCGTCCGTCAGAAGCGCGATTTTGCCCGCGTCCGTCCCGACGTACCAATTCGTCCCAACTTTGACGGCGGCTCTGACTTGCCAAGGCATGTCATCCTGCGACCGTTCGTGCCACTCACCCGTCGCCGTATCATAGCACCACGCAAAGGTGGCACTGAAGGCAAGACAGATAAACCCATGCCCGCGCTGCTCGTAGTAGAACATCCGGGACGGGCCGAGGCGCTGGATTGCAACCTCAACCGGCGGCGTTGAAATCGGCCCGACCCCGAACACGTAAACCCGGCCATCCGACCCGACAAAAGCCATCCCATTCGGGAAGGTCACGATCAGCCCGTAGGCCGCAAGCCCCGGCTCCTCTTGCGCGCCGCCGATCCTCTGGAAGGCGTCTGGGCCGGATAGCCCCGTCACCGCCCACCGCTCAAATCCCGTGGCCTTGAAGATGTACAGCGCATCCTTGAACGCAATCAGGCGAATGATCGGGTCTGGCGTGATTTCTGCGCTGGCAAAGTCCAGACCGCTCCATGTCGTTGGGTCCGCAAGGGCTGACCATCCGAACACCCGCGTTCCGTAGTCGGACACGATCACGTAGCCGCCCAGATAGGCCACAGAAGCCGGGTTCGGTACGTTGCCAGGGACAATCGTCGCAAGCGTCGTGCCATTCCAGTGCCAGTATTTGCGCCCCGACACGGCCACAGCATAGCCCGTGCTTTGGTCCAACCCCGCGATTTCGTCCGTCGCGTCGATATCGCCAATCAGCGTCACCGTGCCGTCGGTTTGGACCCGGTAGAGATTTTCCCCGACAATCGCCATGATGCCATCGTCAAAGTTGGACATGGCCCGCACGAACACCGCCCCTACCTCTGCGAAATCCTGCATTCCCGGCACGGCCCGCAACACGCTTCCAGCGCGCCCGCCAGGAACCATTGGCTCGGAGTAGCCGTTGATCAGCCGGGACGGGTTTCCAGCGGGGTTGTCCGCGTCCCGTGCGCTCTGGCCTGCGAATTGAACCTTAGGCATTCCAGAAGCCTCTACGGCGGGTCAGCGTCAGGTCAAATTTGCTGGTAGGGATGATCAGGAACGCCGCAGACAGCCGTTTCTTGAACTCTGACGGGCTGAAGTTGGCAGGGGCGGTGTAGTCGGGCGAGAGCCGTTCAGCGAGAAGGTAGATACACCCCTCCTCAAACTGCGGCTCCATCGAAAAAACGTCCGCGAGTTGCAGGTCAATGTGGCCGATGTCGATGCCGTCCAGAAGCCAGCCGTGCATCATGCGGTTCAGCGCGTTGATGCCGTTGTCCGCCTGATCCGCCGTCATGGCTTCGTCAGAGGCGACGATGCCAAGCTTGCGAAAGGCGGCTTCGACTATGTCGCGGGCTGTGGACATGCTGTCACCTGCAAAAAGGTGGGCGGGGCCATTACAGCCCCGCCCGTTGTCATCATGCCGTCAGGCGTGCGCCCAAGCGCGGGTCAATGACCGTCGCCTGATACAGCATGTCGAAGCGCATGGTCTGCTCCAGGGTTTTCCCGTCCATGAACTCCGTGCAGGAAACCGTCACTCGGTTGCCCGTCTTGGTCGTGGTGCGCAGGCCTTGCCCTTGCGGGATATCCAGCGCGCGGGTCACAAGCGTGATCGCGTTCTTGTTGAACAGAAGCGACTGCTTGTAGCCGGTGCCAGCCGTGCCGGTCTTGATGGTCAGGGCCGCGTTATCCGCAGGGGCGGCCGTGACGGTCTGGAACGCGCCCGAGGTGATCATCGGAGGCGAGATGGTAAGGGTCAGGTTGCCAGAACCGTCGGATGACCCGTCGTTCAGGATCGTGAAGGTCTGCAAACGTCCAGTGCTTTGCTTCGACACTGGGTTGACGGCAAAGACGTTCGGAACCGTGAACACGTCGCCAGCCTTCACGCGGGCGGCGGCGGCGGCGGTCCAGCCGTCAGTGATAAAGGTCTGCGACCACGTTTGCTTGGAGGCTGCGTAGGTAACAGCCTGCGCGCCGCCGTTGACCAGCGGAGTGCCGCCCAGCGGGCCGACAGTGTGTGTCGGCGCGTGGACCCAAGTGTAGTTCTCGAAATTGGCATACTTACCGATCTTGGCTTCCGCCAGCGCGGTTTTCGCCATGTCCTGCACGAAAACGCCCTTCAGTCCGTCAGCCAGCGCAAGGCTAGCGTCGGTGCCATGCAGGGCCATGCGGCCCGACAGGGGCACGGCCTGATCCGTCATCACAGCGCCAACGCCGCCAAGGGCGAGGAAGGTGCTGGGGACGGTGCCGGGGGTGCCGAGGAAGTGGTAGAACTTCGGATAGAGCGATGCGATGTGCTGCTCGATCTCGTCCTTCATCTGCACCATTGCGGGCTTCAGGATGTCTTCGCTGAAGCGGTCAAAGGACAGGGTGCGCTCTTTCGCGGTCAACTTGATCGCGATGGTTGCGGTCTTGTCCAGCGTGACCGGAATGGTCGCCTGCTCGATGTCCTGAATACCGGAAGTGATGTCCAGGTTGTCGCGCTGCACGGTGTATTGTGCCGGGCGACGGATGTTGACGGTCGAGCCGACGTTCTGGAATTCGTCCGAATAGTCGGCGTGGACCATAGCCCCAGCGACAAGTTCGTTCTCCAGAATCGAAATCCCCTCGTTCAGAACGAGAGACGTATTGAGAATAGCGTTAGCCATGATCTATCGACCTCCTAGTCGATTTTTCCGCCCGCCGCCCGCCATGCTGCATATTCCGTTACAGACATTTTGGACGGGTCGCGGGCAGCCCCAGCCGATCCCCGCACGGGGCTGATCGGATCGGGGGCTTTGGTTTCGGTTCGTGGTTTC
>CAYJDY010000070.1:1453-4455 GCA_964369045.1 uncultured Candidatus Saccharibacteria bacterium | reverse complement strand
ATGTTCAAGAAAAAGTTTTGGTTGAGCCTACTACTCACAGTTCCCGCAGTGTTGTATTCGCAAACAATGATGGAGCTACTGCACTATACGATGCCTACCTTTCCGGGCAGTAAGTGGCTTCCTGCACTATTCGGTATTATTATTTTCTTTTATGGTGGCATCGTATTTTTAAAAAGTGCTAAGGCTGAACTTGTTGCCCGTCAACCCGGCATGATGACACTCATTTCACTGGCTATATCGGTTGCTTTTATATATAGCCTTGCCGTGACGCTTGGACTTGACGGCATGGATTTTTGGTGGGAACTTGCAACACTGGTTACTATAATGCTTCTTGGGCACTGGCTTGAAATGGCATCTGTTATGAATGCGCAAGGAGCCTTGAAAGAACTCGCTAAGCTATTACCCGATGAAGCCGAGTTAGTGACAAAAAGTGGTACTAAAACAGTGACTATAGCGAGCCTTAAAGTTGGAGATGTCGTTTTAGTTCGACCGGGTACCGCTATCCCCACTGACGGCGAAGTAATGAAGGGCAAATCTGACGTTAACGAGTCGATGCTGACAGGAGAATCTAAGTCTATAGACAAAGATGTAAGATCTTTGGTGATCGGTGGAACTATTAATGGCAGTGGAGCACTTACTGTTAGGGTCACAAAAGTTGGCGAAGATACAGCACTTGCAGGCATTATGAAATTGGTTGCCGAGGCTCAGAGCAGTAAATCTAAAACGCAGATAATCGCTGACCGTGCTGCCTACTACCTTACATTTGTCGCTATTGGTGCTGCAGTACTTACGGCCATTGGTTGGTCATTATTTAGTGATCAATCGACCGCCTTTATTCTTGAACGAGTCGTAACGGTACTTGTGATTGCCTGTCCTCATGCGTTAGGACTCGCTGTACCGCTCGTGACCGCTATATCTACGAGTTTAGCTGCTAAGAACGGTCTACTAGTTCGACAGCGTATGGCGCTTGAGTCTGCCCGTAATCTTGACGTTATCCTCTTTGATAAAACTGGCACTCTTACAAAAGGAGAGCAAGGTGTCGTGGATATTGTTACAGATAATGTTAAGCCGGACGATCTCTTAGCTTTAGCAGGAGCGGTTGAGCTTGAATCTGAACACCCCATTGCAAAAGCGATTGTGCGCTTTGCAAATGAAAAGAGACTAAAGCTACCAACTGTTAAAAACTTTTCAGCGATGTCTGGTCGTGGCGCAAAAGCAACAATAGACAATAAAGCAATCTATGTGGGCGGGCCTCGTTTGCTTGTAGAACTATCAGCAAAACAATCTTCAGAGATTACAAAAGCCTATGAATCAGCAAGTAACGATGGTAAGACTGTCGTTTATGTTGTGAGTGAAAAGAAGGTACTTGGTGCAATTATGCTTGCTGATGTTATTCGTCCTGAATCCAAAGAAGCTGTTCGAACACTTCAAAACTCTGGTAAGCGGGTTGCAATGCTGACGGGCGATGCAAAGGGCGTTGCCGCTTGGGTGGCAAAAGAGTTAGGTATTACAGAGTTCTTTGCAGAAGTACTACCCGAACATAAAGCTGATGTTGTAAAGAAGCTACAGGCTGATGGAAGCAAAGTTGCGATGGTTGGTGATGGGGTTAATGATGCTCCTGCACTTACACAGGCTGATGTTGGTATTGCGATTGGTGCAGGCACCGATGTGGCTATTGAGTCTGCTGGGATCGTTCTTGCTAGCAGTGATCCACGTGGTGTCGCAAAGATTGTCATCCTGTCTAAAGCCACTTACCGAAAGATGGTACAAAACTTGTTTTGGGGTGCTGGCTATAACGTCGTAGCAATCCCACTCGCGACTGGTGTTACGGGCTTCATACTCTCACCTGCACTAGGTGCGGTGTTTATGTCATTGTCTACAATAATTGTTGCCGTCAATGCACAGTTCCTTCGTAAGCTACGTCTAGGAGTAGAATAGGTATATGGGGAAGATCATTCGCAGTTTTGTCGCAGTACTTACCGTGCTTGTTTTGAATGGCTTCGGATTTGTTGGGCATACAGTGGCTGCACCGATGCATGGCATGGATGGCATGAACCATGAGCAGTCCAATTCCGCTTCATGTGCAACTCTCTGTCGAACGGCTGTTATTGATACTGCTGAACAATCCAAGAGAGTTACAGAAGAAGAAAATGATGACGAACCATTTATTCCTCAATACGTCCAACTGCAAGATTTACACCTAGATACAGCTACGAACCTTACGAAAACATGTCAGTCTACGATAAAGCCACCTCCAAAAGTTCCAATACATATACTCCACTGTGTATCGAGAAGTTGAGAATCGTTTCGCTTTATTTGGCAAACGATAATTAACTAATTCTTGGAGCATTCATGGAAACAACAAAACATAAGGTTCACAAAAGACGAAAAATAATACTAGTACCATTGGTTGTTCTCGTACTTGCCGTAGGATCGGGATTGTACTACTGGCAAACGCATAGGGTAACCAATCTATCTGGCAGTAGTGTGCCTAAAAACCTCGCAATGGCAAAATCTCAACAAGAAATTAGCCTCAAGAACGGTGAGACATATAACCTCAAGGCTAGTTTTGTGCTGAATGACTTAAACGGCGTCAAGCAACCGATGCTAGCATACGGTGAATCGATACCGGGACCAACCTTCCGCGTCAAGCAGGGCGACAAAGTAACGGTTAATTTTGAGAACGACATTAATATGGATACAACTGTTCATGCTCATGGCCTACGTCAGGACGTAAAAATGGACGGCACACCAACAATGTCGCAAGACCCTGTAAAAGTTGGTGACACATTTAAGTATGAGTGGAGTTTTCCAGACCCAGGTGTGTATTGGTATCACCCACATATCCGTGAAGACTACCAACAAGGTAGTGGTATGTACGGCGCTATTGTCGTAGAACCTAAAACTGCCAATTACTGGCCTGCTGTAGATAATGAGCAGACACTTATACTCGCTGATGCCTTAATTGATGAAAGCGGTAAGCTCGTACAGTTTAATGATAA
>CAYJDY010000070.1:0-1353 GCA_964369045.1 uncultured Candidatus Saccharibacteria bacterium | reverse complement strand
CGGGCAATGTAGCAATCAAGAATAATGCGCCAGGTGTACTAACAACGATCGGTACAGTTAAAGTCACCGAGAATTCAGCCGTATCTACGTCAGTTGCAAGTTACGCTACGCTTCGTACCAACCAAGATGTCATGGATGATATCGCTAGCCTTGCTAGTAAAGTATCGGTCAGCAAGCGACTGTCGCTCGATATGACGATGGATATGGGCAGTATGTCAGGTAGCATGAGCGGCGGGCACATGATGTCTGATGGCTCAATGATGGGTGGAGGCACCACATCAACGCACATGATGGCCGATGGAACGATGATGGATAGTAATGGTAATACTGTCGATCCTGAAACAGCAGGTATTGAATGGGCGGATACAGGCATGACCGCTACTGGCGTTAAGTGGAAAATAACCGACCAAGACACTAACAAGTCTAACGATGCTGTGAAGTGGACGTTCAATAAGGGCGATGTCGTTCGCATGACTATTAAGAACGACTCCAATTCGATGCACCCCATGCAACACCCTATTCACTTACATGGACAACGGTTTGCCGTTGTAAGTAAAAATGGCAAAGCCAATACAAACATCGAGTGGAAAGATACGATGACTATTCCAAGTGGTCAAACATATGAGCTTTTAGTTGTCATGGACAACCCAGGCGAATGGATGTTGCACTGTCACATTGCCGAACACCTCGAAACAGGTATGGCAATCACGTTTGAAGTAAAAGATTAAATTAAGCAAAAAGGATTCTTATGGAAAAGTTAAAACACGTAAATAAAAAAGTAATTGGAGTAAGCGGTGTTCTGATTGGTGCTCTACTTATCTTAGGGGTTAGATTTGCAACCTACGCCGCCCCTGCTGAAACGCATTACCATGCTAACTTCGCAGTTTACGTAAACGGTGAGCGTGAGCTATTCAGCAACCCACTTATTTATGAGGAGATTAGCTCCTGTAAGGTAGAAACTGTTGAGATGATGACTCCTGGTGAGCGAGCGCATTTGCACGATAAAGTAAATGACGTCGTACACGTTGAAGATGAAGCTGTAACCTGGGGGAATTTCTTCCAGAATATCGGCTGGAATGCTAATAGCCGATATGTAGACAACTCATCTAAGGTACTTGCTGATGACGGCACTAACAAAGTTACGTTTATTCTCAATGGCGAAGAGATTAATGATCCGACAACTCGTGTCATTGAAAGCAAAGACCGACTATTAGTTAGTTACGGTTCTAGCACGAAGGACGAGCTACAAAAGCAGTATGAAACAGTTGCAACGACTGCTGAGAAGTACAACACGACCAAAGATCCCGCATCATGTAGCGGTGGTCATTCTGAAGGTGGCATCAAGGATAGAAT
>CAYJDY010000069.1:0-4528 GCA_964369045.1 uncultured Candidatus Saccharibacteria bacterium | reverse complement strand
TCTCATCGGTCCCCCGTGGGCAGCCTCGCTGGAGGTACCTACGGTCATTCCCGGGGAGGCCTTCACCGCTGCCACGATGGCGGTGCGTGGTGCTGTCGGCCGCGTTAGGCGTTAGGCGTGTCGTGCTGGCGATATACAGGCGCGAAGTCATTCGCCCCCTGTTGACTTGAGCCAAGGGAACGCCGGGTGCCCGATCATCCAGTCTGGGGCTCCTCCGGCCTGGAGGCTGCACTTCCAACGGACCTCGGAGACACGAGCCTCGCGCTCTTCGGCGTCGCTCAATGCAAGCCTCTGTTGTTTGATCTGTAGGGCAAGGAGCGACTGAAGCCGCTCTAGGTGCGCAAGCTCAAGCTCGTGGAACTGAGGGCCCCCTTCGGGACTGAAGATCCGCTTCCTTGGCCTTACACACACCTCGAACTTGTGTGGATCTTTCCACCACATCAGAGCATTCCTCCTGCCCGCGCCACACGCTCGAAGCGCGAGGCCCGGAACTGCTTCAGCTCGTTCAGCGCGTACGTGAGCTGCCCCTCGATGTTGAGCGCGAGGCGCTCGTTGGCGAGGCGCTGCGCGTCCTCGAGGAACGTCATCCGCTTCGGGTGCCGCAGCCGGTTGGTGTAGATCCAGAGCCGGTTGGTGTCGGAGCTGGCGCCCTTCCCCTCGCGCTGCCAGACGCCGTAGCCCGGCGCGGCGGGATGGAAGCGCGGGTCGATCGCGAACGTGCGCCGCTTGCCGAGGAGGCGGACCTTGACGGTTCCGTCGCCCACCTCCCGGATGCGAGCGCCGCGGATCTTCTTCCCGCCCTCGATCCTCCGCGACGCGAGCAGGCCGAGGGCCTTGGGGTAGAGCGACTGCGGGATCGCGGCAGACGGCTGCGGGCGCAGGAAGTCCGACGGGTAGAGGAGCGGGCTGCCGCCGGGTCGCGCGCGCCGTTCGCCCGCCTCCTGGAACTTGGCGAGGATGCGCGCCTTCCCAGAGAAGCTCTGGCCCTGGGGATCTTGGATGCCGACGATGCCGGCGAGGCGGTCCTTCCTGGCGCGATCGGCGCGGCCGATGTGCACCAGCCGCTCGAAGAACGTACGCGAGCGTGCGGTGCGCAGCATGAACTGCGACGGCAGCTTTGCCCGCGTGCCGAGCTGGATCTCCTCGAGCGTGCGGTTGATCCCGTTGGCGATGGCGAAGGGATACTGGCGACGCGCGACCGCATCGAGCGTCGCCGCGACCGCGTCCGCGTTGTGCTGCATGCGCCAGGTGGTCATCACATCACCTTCTGCTGCGGGGACTCGTTGAGCGTCACGCCCAGGCGCTGCAGCTCCGCTTGGCCCTCGGCGGTGACGAGCGAGCCGGCGAGGAACTTGAGGAGGCCGAAGGGCACGGCGAGCGCGGTGTCGTTGAGGGCGAACTGATCGCGCCCCGTGAAGACGATCACGCGCCGGTCGTTGAGGATCTGGTACTGCGTGGCGATCGGGACCTGCACGTCGTTGGCGGGCATCAGTCGTCGGGAAGGAGGGAGAGCTCGACGACGACGCGGGGGGCGATGGCATCGACCGGGCCGCGCATGTAGCGGGCGTCGTCGATCATTCCGTCGTCGTCGTACGCGACCCCGGTCAGGGCGTCGCAGAGGAACTTCGCGTAGTTGCTGACATCGCGCGTGCGATCGCGGTTTGGCTCGTGGAACGTCGCCCAGAGGCGCACGCGTCCCGAGAGGCGCTGCGACGGCATCACCTGCTGACGGGCGCGGAGCGAAGCCGCGGCCTTGTTGTCGCGATAGGCCTTCGTGAGGATCATGGAGCCCCGCATCACGCCGTACTTCGCGTTGTCGCGCACGAGGAGCTTCCAGGGGAGGCTGACGATGGTGATCGCTCCCGTGCTCGGCGTGTCCTGGATCAGCATTCGGGCACCTGCCATCCGATCGACTGCGCGAGGACCGCGTACGTGTCGCGCGGCATGATGGCGTAGCCCTCGATTTCCATCGTCCCATCGTCGCCCTGCGTGATAAACACGTCGGGGTCCGCGTTCACGAAGACATTTCGGCGCAGGCGCAAATGCGCCACGCAGCGATGCGGAGGCTTCGGCCAGATCCGATCGCCGAGCACACGGCCAGCGGTCCAGCTGCCGAGCATCATGAGCACCGCCTGCCCCACGGTCGAAAGCAGACGCATCCACTCGACGGTGTCAGCCGGCATCGGCAGCCGTCTCCAGTCGCACGTGCCCCTTGGCGAGGAGCAGAGCCCCGAGCTCGTTCGAGGTGTCCGCAGACTCGACCATCGTTTTTTCATCCGGTTCGTACTGGAAGAATGTCGAGGGTCGCAAGACGACGGCATGCCACCGCCGCGTGATGGCAGAGAACTCGATGCGTTGCGTGGGGACACCTACCCACAAGTCGAGCGCCTGCAGGTGGCGCTTGTATTGCAGCAAAGCAGCGATCTCACAGGCTGTTCGGGCGGCGGCATCGTTGCGCGCGAACATCATTCCGAGCAGGAGATTGAGCATCTCACTGCGCACCGGGCTCCCCTCCGCGATCGTCGCGACGATGAGGTCCTGCAGCTTGCGACTGTCGGTGTAGTAGCGGTCGTGGGCGTCCGTCGTTCGCTGGCGGAACTCACGGTCCTGGTCGACTAGACTGCGCACGCGATACTCCATCGCGGCGACCGAGGTCTCGCTCATGACCTCCATCAGGCGCGCCATCTCGTACAGCGAGGCGCGCAACGACAAGGGAGCTGCTGCCTGCGCATCGTTGGCCATCGTCATCGCCCTCCCTTGCGCGGGAGCCTGAAGTACTGCGGCGCGAGGCTCGAGTCGAGCTGCACCGACACGACGATGTCGCGCCCGCCGAGCCGCCAGAGATCCTGCTGCGCCCAGGCGACGCGGGTGATGGCCGCGTCGAACTCGCGCGAGGCCTGCTCGAGCGTCTGGGGAGCGGCCGGGGCGCCGGCATCTTTGCAGCTGGCGAGCGTGGCGACGAGGACGAGCACGAGCACGGATCGGAGTGGAGCCATCAGGCCCTCCGCTGGTCGGGGGTGGGGAGCAATTCGAGCAGGGGTCGGGGGCCGCCGCGCAGGCGTTCCCTGGACTGGGGCGCGGCCACAGCGGGGATCTGCGAGGCGATCAGCTGCGCGCGCTCCGCCTCTGGGAGACGGATCGACTCGCCAAACCGGGCGAGGAACTCGGCCCGCATCTCGTCGAACCGGAAGTCGTTGAGGGCCCGCCACCGGGCCAGCCCCCCGATGGCGTGGAAGGTCGCGATCGCGAGGGGATCCACCCCACACCGCTGGAGCTGCGGCACGAGCGGCTGCGAGACCACGCGGCGACGGAGCACGTCCTCCAGCTGCGACCAGGCGGCGACCGCCCGCAACGTGGCGGCCGGCTTCGCCCGCGCGATGATCTCCGCCGGCGATGGCCACGTGGCGAAGGCGTGGTCCCGGAAGATGCCCTTCATGCCAGCCTGGAACTCGTCGGTCGTGAGTTCCTCGGAGAGGATCGCGTAGTACATCGCGAGCGCCTCGTCGCCGAGCCGCTTGCCGATGCGCTGACTCACGGCGCCCATGCAGTGGCCGAATACGGTCCGCTCGATCATGCGGCCTGCCCTCCGGTGATGGTGCCAAACGCATCGGCCACGCGCATGGCCTGCTCCGCGAGGCTCGACTCGTCCCACCGGCTGTAGCCCTCGCGCGCGGCGTGCTTCGGGGCCGTCGTGCGGCGCAGCCGTGCCGACTCCACGAACTGCAGCACGTGGCGCGGCGAGAAGTCCCGCGTCTCTGGCGGCACCACGACGAGGTACTCCATCACGCCCACGTCGATGTCCTCCGCCGCCGCCGCTTTCCCGCCGGGGTAGCCCATCCCCTCGCGCCATCCGCCCAGGACGTGAAACCACGATTCGCGTTGCGCCGGCGCCATCGCCGAGAGGAACCGCTCGACCTGCGGCGACGCCTCGCGCGCGGTGGGAGGAGCCTCTCCCTCTGTCTCTGTCTCTCCCTCTCGCGAGGGCGCGGACGCGCGTGAGGCGCTAGCAGCCTCGCTAGCCGCTGTGCTAGCAGGTTTGCTAGCAAGTCTGCTAGCAGGTTTGCTAGCAGGAGTGCTAGCAGCCGTGCTAGCGCTGGAGGCGTCGAGCTCCTCGATCCACCCGCCAGACTGCAGCTCGGCGAGATACAACTTGCCGGTAGCCCCGAGGAGGACACGGAGCGCGGTGGCGTCGCCGGGGATCCGGTTCGATCGCTTCGCCGCGAGTAACCACAGCGCGAAGAGCTGCCCCTTGGCCGCATCGGGGAGCGCGAGGAACTCCGGATTGTCCAGGAGCTCGACGTACGCCTTCACCCAGACCGGGTTGCGCTCCTTGTAGTGCTGGAACTTCTGCCAGTTGCGAACGCCGAAGTACTTCATGCGGCCGGAGTGCTCCCGCGTGCGCTGGTGCGGCCCATGGCCAGCCAGTCGACGCCGTGACGGTAGGACGCGGCGACGACGACCTTGGCGCCCCCACGCTTGAGGTGGAGGGCGCGATGCGTGTCCTCGAAGCCGATCACCGGCTCGAAGG
>CAYJDY010000068.1:0-4540 GCA_964369045.1 uncultured Candidatus Saccharibacteria bacterium | reverse complement strand
AAGCCCAAGATTGTTATTACCTGTTAAATCCTAATGCTAGTTATTTGAATCGTGATGGCACGGCGGCAATGTTAGCTGCTTTTAGCATGGGGTCAAATAAAATAACTAATTTGGCTAACGGTTCGGCTAATGGTGACGCTGTTAATTATCTGCAATTAGGCGGTGATGCGGCACGTGAGTTTTTAGCGGCTACTGCGACAACATCGAGCGCAGTAGTAAACAAAGCACAGTTTGACGCTAAGACTGGAATATCCACTGACACAATAGCGGGTATTGTTGAGAAAGCAACACAAGCTGAAATGAATACGGGCCAGTCTAATGTATGGCCAGATGCAGAGACTATTAGAAACTTGTTTAGTTTTAATGGTGCAACAAAAGGACATATCACGCTTCCATCTTTTTTGGGTGGGTTTACTATTCAGTGGGGTACAAAAATATATGGCGAATTGCCTGCAGGTGTTGTCACTGTAACAGATACATTTGACACAACAATGGATGCTGTATATTGGGCTGGAGCTTGCGCTTACAATCCTAATCTTGCTGGAGAGATGGGGTTTATCATTGTCATGAGGTCTTTCACAACGTCACAAATTACTGTAGACATGGTGGAGTTGCCAGGTTCATCGGCGCAAATTGACGCAGGCTTTACGTGGCTTGCTATAGGATTAGATTCTTTTTAGAGGTGAGTTATGGGAATTGTTACAGGGCTTTTAACGCAATTAGTTAATAGTGGTATTAAGTTATACAACGGTGCTGCTAGTGTTAGCGCAAACAATCCGCTGCCAACAACGGCGGGGAACTTTGCTTATACGAAGGATAATACAGGCGCTACAGCGTTAACTGCATCATGGGCTTTAGTTAAGACAACAACGACAGCAACTAAAGCGTTGAGAATGTCGGCGGCGTGCAACGCCACAACTTATGATATTGAGTACACAGTCGTTACGGCAGGCGCAGCAGCTCCAACAGATACGCGAGGACAGGCTCTATTAGCTGGCGACGACTTTCTAGCAGGTATCCCTGTTGGCGATATCTACGCTCGTTCTGCGACATTGCAAACATTAATTATTTGGAGTGCTTAATCATGTCAAAAACTCCACCATACGTTAACAACGATGTGCGGGTAATCGCGTGTCAAGGCACTCCTGTAACTTCATTTGTTAAACAAGATGCGGCTTATACTGATTTAGCAAATTTTACTATTTTGTCGCGTGATATTCCCGCTGGCTGCATGATTCGCATGTATGGCTGCATTAGTATGCGAAGCACAGCAGTCGCGGGTAGAAATATTGCGCTACGTTTTGCGGGTTCGTTAATTCAGACAGCAACAATCGGTTCGACAGATTTAACTGTTGATTTTGAGCAATATTATTTTGTAACGGCCGATAAAAAAACCATTAGACGCGCAAAACCGTATTTAGCATGTGGAACAGCGGCGGCGGTAGACGCTAAAGGCATCACTTACGGCGGGAATACATCGTCATTGCCGTCAAACGTTTCTGTTGATATGACGCAAAATCAAACGCTACAAGTGCAAGCAAAAGTTAATGGGTCGTCAACATCGGGCGAATATATTCAACTAGATGCGTTTGTTGTTGAAGTGTTGAAAGGCTACAGCGGCGATGTTCCGACGACGCTTGCGCCAACAAATTCGGTGTATTGTTGGGGTGATTCGCTCACACAAGGAAGCGGCTCGACGGCTTGGAATGATTATCCGTCCGCTTTATCAAAATTAAAACGAGTGCCATATTACAATGGCGGAGTAGCTGGCGAAACAGCGCAGCAGATTGTCGCTAGAATGTTGTTAGACCCTATTCACGTTAGAAACGGCACAGTAGTTTTATGGATGGGTAGAAATAACGTGACAGGCCCAACGCCCACAGCGACGATATTAGCTCAATTAGCGATTGCAGTAGCAGCATTAGGCCACACACGCTACGTTATTTTAACTGTCACTAATGCGTCAGATGAGCCTTCGGGAAGTGCGAATTTTATAACAATAACAGCTATTAACGATGCAATCATCGCAGCATATCCAAACAATTATTTAGATATTCGGACTGTGCTTGCTACTGATCCTGGCAGCGTTATTCCTGCCGCGCTACGCTCTGATACCATTCATTTAAACGATGCGGGTTATTTAGTTGTTGCGACTAATGTTAATTCGTTTTTAACGAGTAAGGGTTGGTAATAGTGATTATGTTGTAAATAGCCGCCTTCGGGCGGTTTTTTATTAGATAACCGTTTTGCTACTCCCCAGATACCAAGCAAATGCGGTTATGCTTGGGACAAAGCACTAAATGAGGAAACAGGCAAATGGTACGTTTTATCGTTCTAAGTTTGTTACTGGCTTCTTGCGCTGTTACTTCTAAAGATATTCCAAAATTAGGCGAACAAGTAGAACCGCCCTATGGGTGGCAATACACTTATTGTCCAAGCCATAAAGATGAAAAGGGATGTGAAAATTTTTAGCATCAAAAAAGGTGTGTCTGTTTTATAAAACACATATAAAACAGACACTTGCTAAATTTAAAATGTGTTATACACCGATAGCAGGTGTCTAAACACAGTTATACACCAATTTCTTGGTTCAACTTATAACTATAGTCGCTCATCTTTTTGTCAAACCAAGGCTTCTGTGTTATTGCGTAGCGGTATGCTTTGTCACCGTAAACATACCGCGCCCCGTAATGGGCAAACCCACATTTTGGGCAACCATCTATCTTAGGATGTCGTTTATCAGTAAAAATCCATTCGCATGAAGCGCACACTCTAAGTTTTGCATCTTTCTGTTTCATCGCAATCTCCGTGTATAACTCATAATTTAAGCGCGACACCTACCCAGCCAGTTACGCAATAAATATCTGAGTTGGGTGCGCCTTAATAAAGTGTTAGGTACGCTATTCTAAAAGTGTATAGCCACTTTCAAACGCTTGCGCGGGTGAAAATGAGGCATAGCCATCATCATAAACAACGTAATAACCGCCTTCTTTTGGCAAATGTTTACAATACCAAGCGTGAGAAACCACGATATTAGTATTATTTTCATTTTCAGGAATAAGCTCCCATGTTCCACCACAAGTGTTTTCTTTGTCGGCAGATGATTGTTCAATTTTTGCAATTTTCAGTGCGCCAACTTCTTTATGGCACTTGTATCGTTGCATTGTGACTGCTTCGCTCATGTTACTATCTCCGCCCGTAAAGTTAATACCGTTAGTCAGGGTGGGCAACCTAACTCTCGTTGTAGTGCGAAAACAACCCAGTCATTCATTGCTGTTTTCTGCACCGTTTATTCCAGTGTTCAAACTAAATCTTTAGGTTGTTTCGCCTAAACTTTTTAGTTAGATTACATCCAGCAACTCAACGGTTGTATTTGCCTTCTCGTGTGAGCAATCACCAAGAAATTGAACAACGCCATCATTCACAAACGAATGGCAACGGAATAAATGCGACTCTGTTAAAATGCTTGGCCGCAAAGTTGGCTTTTCTGTATCACCGTTCCATGTCCAACAGCCAGTGTCTTTTCGTGAGCCGCTTGTTATAACTGGCAACGTTAGTTTTCCCGTTGGACTCGGCATATTTAAAGTGAGATGTGTTGCATCTTCTTTTTCGCAATCAAAGTAACCAACCCCATAAACAAACTTAACAGGCTTTGCTTTCATCGTTATTCCCCAATCTAACTCTCATTGCAGCGTGACAAGTACCCAGCCACTAACTGCTAAATTGTTTATGCTTTTGGCAAACTCTCATTTACTTATATCAGCGGGGTACTTGCACCTGAATTTTGGTAGTTAGGCACTACATTTAATGATATAAGATGATGATTTAACCATGTAGGCATTTGCTGCCTTATGCACTTCTGCTTTGTGTCGCAAACACCAGCTTCGGCTAACTTCATCACTTGAATACATTTTCATGTGGCTATTAATTTGCCCAGCCTTATCAAAAACAGGGAGTAGTATTAAAAATACTTTTATCTTTGCTTTTGTGGCGACCAAATAAACACAATTATCCACTCCGTTACTTTTTACTTTGTGTTCATTTTCTTCGATTTCATCCATGCGTCTAAGTTTAAGTTTAGAATCCATATCTCACTCCTCCACACTAAAATTAGACTCAAGCACTTCAATAATAGCCTCTTGCGCGTCAGCCGCATATTTCAAGTGCGGGTCGTTGTGTTCAGCCAAACCAATGCAATACATCTCAAGCGCACCTGCAATCGTTTCTAACTGTTCAGCCGTCAAAGTTAAGCTAATAACTTTTTGTAAATCTTCTGTTTTTACTTGGTAACTCATCATTCATCTCCACTGCTAAAAAGGCGCAGTAACCTATAATTTGTGTAAAATCGTGCCTAACTCTGCATCAAACCGATAAAGCCCCAGCTAACTGTGCAAGTCGGCTTTTGTTGGGCTTTACGGCTTATGCGTTGGTAGTTAGGCCACATGAATCCGCAGCTCCCAGGCGTCCTTCGGGTAAATGTCCCGGAAAGCCGTGCCGCACTCCTGCCGCTGTTGTCGGACGTACTCATTTGCCGCTGTGT
>CAYJDY010000067.1:0-4547 GCA_964369045.1 uncultured Candidatus Saccharibacteria bacterium | reverse complement strand
TGGTCCGGTAGCTCAGTGGATTAGAGCGCCGCCGTCCTAAGGCGGGCGTCGGGGGTTCGAATCCCTCCCGGATCACCACGTCAGAATTTATTCCAACCAAACTTAAAAATGTGCAAACAAGTTGCACATTTTTTATTTGGTCTAGCATAATTCTTCCCTTTGCTAACTATCTACTCTCGCTCGGAGAATACAGATCAGGCGTTACTGTTCTGTCGTACGCGAATAGTTCGTCGGTGTGGAAGAATCGTTTTACCTCTTTCTCACCGTTTTCTCGGCTGTCAGAAGCATGGATAAGGTTTCGACCATTTCCAATAGCTAGATCGCCACGAATAGTTCCTGCATCTGCTTCACGAGGGTTTGTGGCGCCCACAATGAGACGAACTGATTCTATGCATTCATATCCTTCAAGTGCTAACACGATCACAGGAGAACTCTGCATAAATGACTCGACGTCTTTATAGAATGGCTTATCGACGATATGCGCGTAGTGAGAACGAAGTATAGCGTCGTCAAGACGTATCATTTTGAGACCAATCAACTGTAGTCCTTTACGCTCTAGTCTCCCAATGATTTCGCCAACAAGGCTTCGCTGTAATGCATCGGGTTTTAGAATGATAAGTGTTTTTTCCATTGAATTCCTTACTTAATTAACCCTATTCTAACAGATGTAGCATATACATAATAGACCTGCGTGGTTGTGAGAGGTCCGTCCTCTCACAAATGAACACACATGTTGTGCTCGACTGCGAATGGTTTGGTCTGTAGTATTAAGATTATGCTAGTAAGTAAATGTAAGACTGATTTTTTAGAGTATTTGGAGATCGAACAAAATCGGTCGCAAAAGACTATATCTAACTATGATCATTACCTGACGCGACTTCTCGATTACGCCGGTGAAATACAAGTGTCTGATATTGATGGTGAGCTGATCAGGAAATGGCGTCTATGGCTTAACCGACTTGGCACCAACACCAGTGATGAACTGCAAAAAACAACCCAAAATTATCACCTCATCGCCCTCAGGAGCTTCTTAAAGTACTGTGCGAAGCGTGATATTCCTGCTATGTCTGCCGACAAGATCGAGCTGGCTCGAACATCTCGTAAACAGGTCACTTTTCTGACACCAGAAGAAGTTCAGAGGCTATTTGATGTGTGTAATCTGAACACCTTGGCTGGCCTGCGAGACAGAGCCATACTGGAGTTATTGTTCAGTAGTGGCCTGCGTGTATCTGAGCTCGTTTCACTCGATAAAGACCACGTCAATTTGAAGCGTCGAGAGTTCATGGTTCGCGGAAAAGGTCAAAAAGACAGGCCAATATTTATTAGTCCAGCTGCGGCTGAATGGATACAAAAATATCTGAATAAACGTGAAGATAATGTAAAGCCCCTGTTTCTTCGCTACAGTGGGCAAAAAAAGGTAGATACCAGTGGTAATTTTCACCGTCTGACCGCACGTAGCATACAGCGAATGGTTGCCAAGAACGCCCTATTGGCTGGGATTACCAAACATGTGTCGCCGCATACTCTCAGACACTCTTTCGCCACTGATCTGCTGATGAACGGCGCCGACCTTAGAAGCGTACAAGCGATGCTAGGTCACAGTAATATCGCAACAACACAGATTTACACTCACGTAACAGACCCACATCTAAAAGCGGTCCATGAGAAGTTTCACCACAAGTCTTGAGTAATAACCACTATTACGGACAGGTACCGAGTGTGCCGCCATCGGGCCCACCTAGTGATGGGTAAACAGCAAGTAGTTTACAGATACTTTCCATGCTGTCGAAAGAATACTCCGGAATTGAACTTGCACCGTTGTAATCAGGAACTATTGAAACACGGGCCTGAATGCGCTTGAGAACATCATTTGCACGGCCCGTAGAATCCAGTTCTGCCTGAGCACCCCTCAACTTGACTGTTCCATCACAATCTTCGTTATCGGCACAGATACTAACATCTGAAACATTATAGATAGACTTCATTCGTAGGTAATAATTTTGTTTTGGTAGTCCGGAGAATGTCACATAGCAAGTCTTTTTTGATGTAGGAGAACCACATTTGGCGCGCACGATGCTTCCTTGCTGGTTTACAGCAGTTGTGTAGGTCGCTGTACCTGCTCCGCCGCCATCAGGATAAAGGAATGTAGTGTAGGTGTCGCTGGCAAGCATTGTCCCGCTTGCAGGAACTAGGTCTATCCTCATGATACTAATAGCGTTACCCCAAGCCGCGTTTGTTAGCAAAGATGGGTAAGTTCCTGGTACTGTTTGGGGCTTATCCCGTTTCTCCCAGCTGATAGTTAGGTTATTGAAGCTTGCAAGCGGCTCAGGATTAATCGGCACGACCGTCGATTTGTTCGTTTGTACATTCTGGAATTTAAGTTCAGGTAGATCTTGCTTGATCAACAAACAAGTGTACTGGAAGTTATTGGTAGTATCGAGTGAAGATCCGGCCGTTGTACAATCGTCTTTATTAGCACCAGTACTATACGGTGGCGTCTTCAGAAGCCTTCGGCCATCATTGATACCAGACTCTGCCACATAGAACGCCTGGTTACTCAATTGGCGGTCTAGTCCTTCTCGTTGTTCACGCCGAGCAAGCTGGGCAAAACCAGTCACTATGAGTGTGAGTACAATCATGATAATCATCGTCACAACAATAGACACAAGCCCTTGCTGATTACGCTGTAGCGAATATTTTTGTCTCATCTGGTTATCCTTGTGTCCCATTAGTTCGTCAACCTTCTATGTACTGTTGTCTGTAGTTCCGATGAGGCGCAGAATTGGTTACCGACACCCCCGTTACAACTACCTTCGGCATTAATTAGATCATTATCACCATACGTAACCTTTACCACTATAGTATAGTCACCAACAGCAGATTTTGTAATCGTAAATTTACTAAGGCGCATATTTTCACCTAGGAGCTCCTTACTGTTGGTCGGGGTAGTGCTGGTGCAGCTAAGCGTATTGTTGTCTACCTGAAAGGCGTGAACGCTCCCCTTCACAGGTGTATTTTTACTATATATGAAATGAAGGCTACCGGCACAGAATGCGCCCGTAGTGCTTCCGGTAGAGACTATCGCTGCAGAGTCAGGCAAGGGCTTGGTGCTTCCGAACTCAATTGCCTGGGCTATATTATCCATGACTTCACGAGCGACATTTTGTGTCCTGGCTGTGGTAACACCTTTGTAGTATGTCCGGCCAATCTGAACCATTCCGAATGTACATAAGAGCAAAATAACTGAGAAGATTGTCGTAGCAATCAGAAGTTCTACAAGCGTGAAGCCATGTTGGTTCAGTTTTTTTGTCATCATGCCCCCGGTATCCTATAGTAATAGACCACTTCTTCACGTAGGCCCTTCAAACCGTCCCACCAGACTACTATCTTGAACGTCTTTGAACCAGAAGAGCCTATCCGTTGGACTTGGATTTTATATCTAGGAGCTACAGAACAAGAGACACTTTTTACGCCCGTACTTGGATCTACGCAGAATGGCGTTCCGTTGGCGCCAACCTCGGTAAGAATATTGTATGCAGGATTCTGTGTGAGGGTATCAATATTCTCAGTATACTGCTGAGCAATTTTTTGACCTTCGCCCCTTTCTTGGGACATTCGTATCTGTTTTAGGCTGAGGTTACTTATGGTAAAAGCACCGACCAACACAGCGCTTACTATAACTACGGCGATTAATACCTCAACAATTGTGTCACCTCTCTGGGTCAGTGGTGATCGTCGTTTCATCAACATGCCACATCCGTAATTGTCATAGTTGTTACTGCTTTTTTATTCTGTCCACCAATGATTATTCTGCCATGTTGACTGGTTGTACCGCTGTCGAAACAGATGGTTATGCCGTTTGCGGGGTTCCTACTCAGTGGGTTACTGTAGTCAGTACGGAATGCCGGACCTTCTATTATGGTTGATGCATCCGTAGTTAGTGATGATCCGACAATACCGATGAACTCGGACTGTAGTGTACCCGACTGAAGTCCATCAGAAGCAGACGTAGTTCCAAAGCCAGTAAAGAAACCGACCGCACCAATATTTGGGGGGGTATGCGAGCTATCTGTTACCTTCTTGACAGAAATACCGTTTTTTAGTCGAATAACATCTGGTGATGGTAGCGCGGTAGATAGTGCTTCTGTCATATTGCTAACTTCTTGCTGACGTGCGTCAGTTGTCTTTCGCATTCCTGCGATACTGTAAACTTTGAATGTGTCACCGCTAGAGAACTGCACAACACGTCCAATGAAAGAGCAATCTTTGTTCGTACCCTTTTGCTGAGTAACCCCTGTGAAGACGATCCTACCCCCTGCAGGTACGCATTTGCCTGTTGTGGTACTTGGATAATAGCCGTTCGTAACGTTATTGATAACTTTGGTGATTTCTTGTTGTACATCGTTCATGGCTACGCTGAATTGAGACTTATTTTGTGACCCGGAGATAAGTGCTAAGGCGCTCGTCAGCAATGCTGCCGATACAGCCAAAAATATCATCGTTTCTACAATCGTAAAACCCTTGGGTTTTGACCCACTTATCATGTA
>CAYJDY010000066.1:0-4577 GCA_964369045.1 uncultured Candidatus Saccharibacteria bacterium | reverse complement strand
GCGCGCAAACAGCTCGTCGCACGGACGCTCAACACGCCCGGCGGCGCTGACATGATTCGTCGGCAGGACAAAGTCGAAGCCGAACTCGCGCCGATGCGCGATGCCGCCAGCAAGACGGTCGATCAAACCGCTGCCGAAATTGGCGGCAGTGACCTGTATGCCGGTGAGCGCAAAGCCAAATCTTCCGGACCCGCGCTGAAAGGCGACAAAGAACGCGACGTCGCTAACAAAGCGTCGCTGCAGAAAGTCGCCTCCGAAGCACTTCGCCGCCGCCGTGCCGCCTATGATCAGGCCCGGCGATACGCATATACGATGTAACCATGGCCACCACACTCGACAGCTACGCGAGCGACTTTGTCGGGGAGAGCACAATCCCCCGGCCACGCTCCGTGTTCACACCAGCCGCCTACGCGAACGCGACGTCCATCGCGGACCGTGCCCGGCTGGCGATGCGCAATCTCGGCACATCACTGAAGCTGGCGGACGCGGAGTCGAAGACCCGGCAGTATATCCTCGACGGGCAGATGCAGGACTCCAAAGCGGCCGAGCTGGCGCGTGAGGCAGAACTTCAAGCCATGCAGCCAGCATTGCTGCAGGATCTTGGCAAGATCGATCCCGCGGACGACGATGCATACGACAAGCTCACCGAGCTGGAAGGATACGTCACGTCGCCGCAGATTCGCCGCAAAGCCTCTTCTCTGCGTGCCGCCGCCGGGATCATCCGCCGCGACAAAGTCGGGCTGATCGAACAGATGCAGCAGGGCGGATACGGCCAGCAGGACATCGAACAGATGCTCGAAGGCGCAGACCAGCAGTTCCGGTCCGGCGACCATCTGGCATTTACCAAAGCAGCCACCGGTCTGAAGACTTGGAATCAGCGGTCCGCCGAAGATGCGGCTGCGCTGCGGCCTATGAAAGCGGCCGAGGAAGACTTTAAAAGAGCGCAGGAAAACTTGCGCACGGAGACGCTCACTGACGATTCTGAAAAGGCCAAGTCCAGCATCCGGGCCACGCTCGATGCTGTCAAAAAGAAGATCCCGACGTTCGATACGGAAGCATTTCTCGCTGACCCGGATGCGGCGATGCTGTCGTTGCCAGACGATCCGCCTAAAGCGACGGTCGATGCGCTGCACGGCGTGAAGAAACGCGCTGCGGCGCTGGCTCAGTATGAGGCCGCCAAAAAGACGCACTACGCGCTCAAGGCCCGTGCCGTGCTCAATGCGCAGCCCGCGTCACCGCAGAAACCTGTTGCGGGCCAGACGATGAACGGATACGTTTACGACGTCCTGTCGCAGCTTAAATGAGTTGCGCGGGGTAGCCCTATCCCGCGAACTATCCATGTCCCTAGCTGACGATCTACAGACGATTGAATCCAACCCGAAGTATTTGTCGGCCACCCCCGAGCAACGCACCGGGATTCTGGACAAGTGGAAGGACGCCGCAGCTAATAATTATTCCGCCGGAGATCCGTCGCTGAAAGCGGCGCTGGCTGACGAGGCTGAGTCTTTGCTGTCTGCGAATCAGGCAAGAACCCGCGCTCGTCTGACGCCGGACGTCACTGGAAAGTTCCCGAATATCGTACCGAGCTGGGGCGAGATAATCTCCGACCCGGCGCTGGCTGCGCTGCCGCCTGAGAAGAAAGCGGCTGTCGGCGAGAAGTGGCGAAAAGACAAAGCGGCGCAGCTGCTCCAGATGCGGCCGTCCGAAGTGGAGGCCCGCGCTTTCCTTGTCGATTCGCACATGGCCGACCGCACGGTAGCTGGCGAAACGCCGGACGTCGACTCCGTAGCCGGTGACCTGTCGGACCGTCTCCGCAACGCCGTGCAGGTCTACGCCGAGAAGCCTGTGGCCAAGACGGGCGAGTTCTTTCGTGACGCAGACGGGTTCAACGTCCATCCGTCCGCCGCGCTCGCTCCGTGGGAAGACTTCTCTGCAAAGATCGACGCGCAGGATGCGACACCGGAAGAAAAGATCAAAGCCCGCGCCATGTATGGCGTGAGCCGGGACGCTGCGATCAATGCCGTGCTCAAGAACACGGCCGCTGTGGAAGAAGCTGTAGGGACGGGGGCAGGAACAACGTCGATCCTTGGGGGTCGATATGCGGGCATGACGCCTGGCACCTCACGCGTCCTGAAGCGTCCCGGAAAACCCGACGTCCCGTATGAAGAATTCGATCAGGCAGCCATTACACAGGAACGGATCACCCGATACCAGAGCAAGGGCGGATCGGCTGAACCACTCCTGTCGAGCGACGCCGCCGTCCGGGACGCCGCGGAGAAAGCGCTGCTCTCGCAGCTTGCGCGGCACGTCCTGCCCGAGATCGACCCTGCCCTTGCCGCGCGCGTGTCTGCGAACCCTCAGTCCCCCGAAGCGCAAGCCCTGGTCACCGGGTTCCGCGACAATCTGAGGGCCCGGCTGTGGGTCGCCCCTACTGACGTCAAAGATGATTTCGAGAAAGCCCGCGTGCTCTCCAATGGAGAAGCTGTGTGGAACTCCGGCTGGGTCGCACAGGCGTCGCCGGAAGAAGTCACCGCCGCTGCCGCGTCGACCGGGCTGAAAGGCGATGCTCTCAAAGCCGCGGAAGAGCGCGGCCTGCAGCAGCGCATCGATGCTGCGCAGGACATTGTCGACTCCATCGTGGCCGTCAAAGATGGCGCGATGATCGAAGGCCCGGGCTTCCGTCCGATGCCCGCAGACTTCCGTGAGTTCGTCGCGAAGCGCGCAGGTTCTGACGACTACAAAGACGGCAAAGTCAATGCGGCCGACATTCTCAACGAGTGGAAAAAGAAGTCCGGTATCGTCAACGCCGGGATCAACGCCGCGTCCGGAGCCTTCCCGCAGTTCTTCCAGTCGATCAATCTCGCCGCCGCCGGAGCGCTGACCAGCACTCTGCAGACTCTCGGAGCCGATGTGCCCGCCATGAGCCAGTGGGTCGATGACAACGCGACACTGCTCAACGAAGTTCAGCAGCTCTCGGCCGCGTCCGAGACCAGCCGCGGTCAGCGCATCGCCGGACAGATCGGTAAGGAAATCCCATTCTTGTTGGCTGGTGTCGGTGTCGGAAAGATTACCGAAGCTGGTGTCCGACGTGGACTCACCAGGGCAATCGCCAGTGCTGCAGCTCCGGAAGTCCTTGCTGCTCAAGGTGTTGCCGGGATCGCCCGCAGTGTTGCTCTCGGCGAACGCGCGCTCGCATCCGCCGCGGAACTCGCTAACGGAACTTCGTCCGCACTGCGTGGATACGTCGGACTGCAGGCAGCCCGCAGTGGGACAGACATGTATACCGGTGCGTATACGAAGATCAAAGAGAACGCGCTCGCACAAGGCTACTCTGAAGAGAGCGCGCAGGAACTGGCCCGCAGCGGAGCGATCATGCCAGCCATCGCCGGAACCGTGGTCACATTCGGTCTGATGAAACTGATGCCCGGCGGCACTGAAGCGATGGTCGCGAAGTTCGGCGAATCCGCAACGGTTGCCAATCTCCGCGAGAAGGTTGGCGTCGATGCGCTGAAGCGAATGCTCACGTCAGGAAGTTTGGTCCGCGCTGGTATGCTCGGAGCTGTAAAGACGGTATACACCGGATTTGGCAGGCACGTAATCGACGAAGCCGTCGAAGAAGGTGTCGACGAGTTTCTACAGGCTGCCATCGCGTCCGGTTATGACAAGACTATGACGCTGCCGAAGATGCTGGAAGCGGCATACGACGCTGCGCTCGTCGGCGGCATCATGGGCGGCGCGTCCGGCATCGCCACTAACTCATTTGAAGGAATCCAGCGCGTGCGTGCCGCACGGCAGGCCGACATCGACAGCAAGCGCGAGAAGGTTAAACGGGACGCCAAGCTGGATGCAGTCATTTCCCGCATGGAAGGAAACCCCGAGTCGCAGGCCGCTGTCGAAGAGCTGGCTACTGAAGTGGCTGCGCGGAAAGCAGCGCTCGAGGAAGAGGCTTTTCAGATCCAGGGATTCACCCGGGCGTCCGAAGACGATGCGGGAGCCGGGCAATATGTGTCCGAGTTTTTCGAGACACCGGAAGCCGCGAACCAGTTCATCGCAGAAGTTAGCGCGCGCATTGGTGCGGCTCCGGCGAAAGGCAAGCATCCGCTGGCGCTGTTCGAGTTTCTCGTGGCCGAGCCGTCGCCCGGTCAGTTCCAAGTGATCGCAGCACCGAAAGAGGAAGTTGCTGCGGAAGATGTGAAACCCGTCACATCTCCGGAGCAGGACGCGAAGCTCGCGCCACTGCTGGCTGATCTTGAAAAGGCTACGAGCGAGTTCTTCGCGGACATTCGCGGCGTAGCAGCCACACCAGCAGAACTGGCGCAGCGTCCGTCTGTCGCCCGGCTGCGGGAAAAGTATGCGGCTGAGATTGCTGCCAAGTCGGAAAAGGCCGAAGCTATTCTTACGCGAATCGACGGGATCACGAAGCAGATCCGGGAGGACAAGACCCCATTGACGTCCCGGGGCAAAAAGAAAGCCGCGACGGAGACGGCAGAAAAAGAAGCACCGACGCCCGCCGCCGAAGAGCCTGACGGTCTTGACATTTCCGATGACGACAAAGCCGCCGGACTCGAAGAGACGCT
>CAYJDY010000065.1:0-4596 GCA_964369045.1 uncultured Candidatus Saccharibacteria bacterium | reverse complement strand
TGCCACCTGACGTTCAACCACATCCGTTGCCTGGCTGCGCGCGGCTGGGCTGAAGGCTTGTTTGGACCGACTGAATCTAACTTCTTCAGTGCCGCGGTCAATTACTACCATGCGGGCATTTGCTCCAGTGTTCACTGGCAGGCTAGGATCAGCAAATGAGCCTTCGGGTAGTTTCTCGTTGGTACCGCCAAGGTTATCTAGCCACTCGCGGAACTCAGTAGCCTTTTTGTTCTGATTCGTGAAAGCACTTTCCCCCATGATGGCCACAATACGGCCTCCGGGTTTTAGCAGCGTATAGGCGTGCTTTACGTGCTCAATGTCCCGTCCATCGCTGAATGGAGGGTTCATCAAAATTCGGTCGTAGCCACTATTACTGGCGCGTTTTTCAACGCCAACTAAATCATCGCGGTCATGCCACTGGCTACGGCGCATGTCTGGCTGACCATTGGCGTCCAGCGGATCAAGCCCGACACGACCGCTGCCCAGTCCGCCAGATCCACGCATTACGCCAAGGGTTCCATCTGGAGCTCGGAAAACATCCCCATAGGTGAACCCGCGTGGGCTCATCCCCATGAAGTCCTGGCTGACAAGATTGAATCCTTTTGCCTCCAGCAGTTCGCGTCGGTCGCTTGCCATTTCACCAACATCCGGATCCACACCAGCGGCGCGGATACGCTCGGCAATGTGACCCCATCCAGCACTAGGTTCCAGCACCGTCATGCCGGGCTCAATGCCGGCCGTCGTTACCATTTCGTCGGCTACGCTTTCTGGCGTTGGGAAGAAATCCAAGCCGTCATTCTTGCGGCCCATCATGGATCGCTCAAGCTGTTTCACTTTGTCCGGCGCAGCGGCTTGTTCACGGAGCCCAATGAACTCGCGCAGCGCGGCCCGGAACTCTGCTGGTGTTTCAATTCCCATGCGCTCCAGGGCTTTGCGCTTGTCGTGTGCAGATTCAAACTGCCATGGTACGGATACTCTGGATCCACGGCGCGCAGCTTTGCCAATCTTCGCTACCAGTTCATCCCCGAATTCTGTTGACAGAGTGATGCGTTTGTCTCCATCCCCCTTCCAGACACCGCGCTCAATGGCTTCGCTTGGGCTCAAAATGATGGTGTACTCACCCCGTTTAATCATGTGGGGCAGTGCTTTGCCCTTGTAGCCACTGATAGCGATGCTGCGCTCTGCGGCCTCCCGGCTTCCAAAAGAGGCGAGTCCCCCATCCTTGGCGCGGAATGCCATCAGTTTTCCGGGGTTCTCCTTGGCAAACTTGTTGAAGGCGTCCGACACATCATCGGCAACCTTCAGCAGTTTCTGGCCCATCAGTTTGGTGCCATCTACATCCACCAACTGGCGTGCAAGGCTGGCCAGATCAGATCGGTAGGCTGAATACGTCGGGAACTCTGCAAAGTCGGCAGTTTCCTGTGTTGGCGCTTCACCCTTGTGCTTTTCCTGTTCAGCGTAGCTGTCATATTTGGCGCGCAATTCATCGTTCTTGGCTGTATGAACGTAGGCTTGCAGCATGGAAACCTGCGTCTTTTGACGAACACGGTCCAGAAACTTGGCTTTTCCTGACGTAATCGACTCGGCAATGTTGCGCATGGTCTTGGCCATGGCTTTCTCGGCATTCGCTGCGGCCTCGGCGCTGGCGGCTTGGCTGGCGCGTTTTGCAGTGTTCTGCTTTCGGTCTTGGTTCAGGCTGGAAGATGCTTGGTCCTCCAACCGGTCGGCCATTTCAGTCAGGCGCTCTACCGCCGTCTGGCTTCGGTCATCCGCGAAGGCATCCCGGCGCTCTTGAGCGGCTGCTTGGGCTTCGGTGCTGTCGCCCTGGGCCAGCTTCACAAAGGCCTGCGCCTGCTCTCGGGTCGTGAACTGGAACCCCGGCACTGCACCGGCCCCACGGAATGACGAGTAGTACCCGCCGATTCGTTTTGCGCCCGTGTTCAGCGTCGTGTAGTCGTCCTTGCTGACGCGCTCGGACAACTGCACCACAAACACGTCATGGCCCTTCTTCGTGTGCTTGGTGGCGATGATGTCGCCGTCCACCACCTGCCCGGCTACGGCCACGCTGGTTTTTTTGTCGTCCGTGGTCGCTTTGCGCTTGCTGCGGGTCTCGGTCGCCTGCAAGTCGTCGTATTGCGCACGCTGTTCTGGCGTCAGGGACATGCGGGATTCTTTGAACGTCTTGCCCGTCGCCATCGTCGCGCGCATCCAAGTCTGGAAGTCGTCCAGCGTCTTGGGGTCTTTTATGGCCTCCGCAATCTTACCCACTCGGGCCAATGCCTCTTCTTGTGCGGCTTTGCGGTCCTTGGCGTACTGGGCCAGTTGGTCGGCATCGGTGTTCTCCACCATATTGCGCACGCCGTTTTCCATGTCATTCTTTCCCATGCCATACGAAAAACTGCGCGCCAACACATAGCGTTGCAAGCCGTCACGCCACATGGCAGAAACAATTTCCGCTTTTGGCTCTGACTTATAGCGGTCATACATCGGGCTACCGCGCATCTTGAAAAGCTGGTCCTTGGTGTTCTTCATCAAGGCTTCGTAGATTTCATCCTTGCGGCTCACCCAGTTCTCGAACCCGGCCTTGAACTCTTCCAGGGCGGCTGTGCCTTCGGTGATGCGGCTCCAAAGGGATGTTTCGGCGTCAAGGACGTTTTCAGACGTTGGCGCGGGGGCATCAAGCGAGAAGTCAATCCCACTGGCGGCAAGTTGCTCAACCATACGGGCGTGGGCATGGTAGGGCCAGCCAACCATCGGTACGCCATTCTTGGATGTGAGTGTCAGTTCAAGAACCTTTGCAGCCTCTTTGGCGTTCTCTCCGAAGATTTCGTAGAAGTCACCTTGCTTCTCGCCATTGAACACCTTGCGCGGTTCGTCAATCTCTTCAAGCTCAATGCGCCGGCCCGGCTTGTCATCGAACTTCCCTTTATTGGTAACGGCCTGCGCGTGCGTCATGGGCTCGGTCGTCAGGGCGGTTTTTGCGCCAGTCTTTTCGTTGACGGCGATCAGGCGGTACTTGCGCTCCTTCTTTACCTCTTCCTTCGCCGGATAAGCCTCCTTCAACTCATCAGGCGTGATGGTTCCTGACTTGACATCCTTCAGGGCGTCAATCCGCTCTTTGCCGGTGATGTTGGCTGCGTTCAGGATTTCTGTGGCGGCTTGTGCGGGTTTCAGAACGTAGCCCTGATCCTGCAATATTGGGATAGCTAGATCAATCGCCGCTGCTTTTGCGTCTGCCAGTGATTTGTAGCGGGTTCCATCACCACCGTCAACCTGCCATCCACTTGATCCGGGGTAAAGAGAAACCTCTCCCCGACCCATTGCAGCGCCAGTCCCCTTATCCTTCTCTCTCTCAAAGAAGAAAAGAAGGTGCGACTTGGTGCCATCCTTCTGGCCCATGTTGCGCCACTCGAACTGCTTGCGGGCTTGGGCTTCGGTGACGGCAGGGATGGGTTCTTCGCTGGTTTCGACTGGTGCCAATGGTGCCTTGTCGATGATTTCGCTGTAAAGGTCTTTAAACTCATACTCGTTCAATACTTCTTGCTTGAATGTTTGATTCGCAAGGTATCTACTCCAGCCCTCTTGTGGTGATTTTGATTTGTTCCCAGACCCAGCTAACGCATGGATAAATTCAGTCGCATCCACAACCTCATCAACATATCCTGCGTCTCCGCGCTTTACTTGCCGTGGTTGCCCCGCCGCCTGCGTCTGCCCCGTGACCTCGATCACCGACCGAATGAAATCCGACTGCGATTCAAAGTTACGCGCCTCGGGGTGCAGGTTGCCATTGCGAACCAGCGACCAGCCGCGACCACTGTAGCCTTGGCGTGCCTGCCATTCCTCGCCGTTCTTGAGCTTGAACCAGTCTTTATCCTCGATTGGTGCGTGCAAGACATTCAGCGCGTCCGGGTTGCGGAAGGTTTTTGCAGGCTCTGCGGGCTTGGCTTCTCTCGCTTGGATCCGCTTTGATTCATCCCGCAATGCTGCAGCCCACTCAATAGCCTGTTGCTCTGTCAATCTTGGGCCACTCTTGGCGCTGCTGCCGTGGCTCGCTTGGAATCCATAGGATGTCGGCTCCACCGTCACCATCATGTTGCCATCAGTCAGATTGAACGATCCGTTGCCAGTTGGCGTGCGGGTAAAGCCTTTTAGGTCGAGCTTGTCTGTCGCTTGCTCCTTGGCTGTCAGCGTGGCGATGAAGTCATCTGCCAACTTCTCGGCCTTGTAGCGGTCGGTCTTGGCGAACTTGCGCACACCATCCACCTTCACTTCGGCTTCTTCGTACTTCCCTGCATTCTCGTAAATGCGGGCAACCACTTCCCGGCCATCGTCCAGGGTGATGTTGCGGCCACGGTAGCGTTTCCCAGCGAATCCGACACCGGCCATGTTCCAGCCTGTATCCTTTGGCTTAACGACTTCGGGCTGGATGGAATTGATCTTCGACTCGGCGCCTTGCAGCGCATCAGAGAACGTGCGGTATGTTCCGCTTTTCTTCTCAAAAGCCTCTGCGCCCTTTGTGACTGTGAACGTGAACCCGGTCGCGTTGGTGCCTGTGACATTGGCAATGTACGTGTCTGCGCCAATCTCTTTGGTGAG
>CAYJDY010000064.1:1017-4672 GCA_964369045.1 uncultured Candidatus Saccharibacteria bacterium | reverse complement strand
GCGCACTGGCACCACCACCCACAAAGGCCGCGCCAAGCCCGTGTAGCCAGATTCTGGGGCTACGGAGCTTGTTCAGCGTGTCGGTCACGGGATAACGAGGGTGCCGGTTGTCAGGACCTGGATGGTTGTGCCAGCAGCGCCACCCCCACCACCACCGCCTCCGCCACCCTCCGCTGCTGTGGTGGCCGACGCCGTATTGGAAGCGGCGCTGTCCCCAGCGATGTTGATGGCGTAAACTCGGTAGTCATACGCCGTGGATGCAGCCAGGCCCGTATTGCTGTAGGAAACGACATTGGCCGCAGTCGTGGTCACGGTGCTCCATGCGCCCGCCCCAACCTTGCGCTCAATGCGGAACCCGGTCTCCGTGCTGGAGTTGTCAGTCCACGCCAGATTGATCTGAGACGAGATTGCAGCCGTGGCTGTCAGGCTAGACGGGGCCGTGGGTGCGGCCACTACCACGTAGGTCCCGGACTGCACGGACGAGTCCGTAAGCATCGACTTAACGCCGAATGCCTTCACCACCGTGGTGGCCGTGGGCAGGGCAATGGGGGCTGAGTAGACGGTGCTGCCGGTCGAGGGCGTGGAGCCGTCCACCGTGTAGTAGATGGTGGCTCCGCTCGTACCACTGGTGATGGTCAGAGTCTGCCCAGCCGCGTAGGTGCCGGCTGCCGGGCTGAACTGGGGCGTCGTTACCGTGGTAGGGTCCGAGGTCCAGAAGCCATTCACGTAGGCCATGCCGGACGGGATGATCTCGTAGGAGGCGTTGGGCGGGCTGGAGGTCGATACCGGGGGCCAGGCCAGGCCGGCTTCCGTGAAGAAGGACGGCGTAGATGTGAGGAACAGCGAGTTCGGCAGCGTCGATCCACTGAGGCTTTCAACGGCCGGTATGCCAGAGCCTACCGACTGGTGGTAGTAGTTACCCTTAAGGAGCGTGGTTAGCAGTACGTCCAGGTCCAGCTCCTGCATGCCGGCGTTGCTGGGGTAGAACGTCATCACCGTGCCAACTATGGGCAACGGGGCTGAGAAGGTATCAAACGTGACATCGTTGCCCGTCACGTTGGTCATGTAGCCCGTGCCACCGCTGGAGCCTGGCCACGCAATATGCCGCTGTGCATTGGCGGCCACGGCCAGAGCCGCGTTGAAGGTGGTGGCCATGCCGCTGTCCAGAGTGATGATGCCGGATGAGTCGGTGGTCCGGGTGGTCAGCGTGCCCGTCCACTGGCGGGGCCGCATCAGGGTGGAGTCCCAGTCCAGAGAGTAGGACCACAGAGCACTGTTGCTGGTCGGCACGTAAATCTCGCTACTCGCCGTGGGTAGGTCGTCGCCCTCGCCACCGGAGAATGGGATACTGGTGCCAGACACCGTGCCCACCGTCACATTGCGACGAATCCGGGCCGTGTTGTAGCCGGATATGACCTCCATCCAATAAACATCGATGCTCGCACCCGTGGTCACGCCGTGACCGGATGGGGCCGTGATGGTGCCGGCCGTTGCGCTGGTCCGGGTGGTAAGGACCGACTTTGTGCCGAACATGGACACGGTGCCGGTGCTGTTACCGTTACTGATATTGGGGTTGCCTGTGGACACGCCCGTACCGCCCGTGCCGTGCCCCATGACGTTGCCCACCAGGTTCTCGTAGCGGCCAAGACGGTTAATCACCGCGCCCTGACCGTAATCCGTCTGCGCTATCTCGGTGCCATAAAGCCAATTCCTAAATACCGTGTTGTATCCCGTGCCGCCGAAGTAACCGTCGTTCTTGTACTGCGGGGAGATATTGCCCTCGAACAAGATGAACTGATTGAACGGCGCATGGTTCGAGTTCATCAGCGTGAAGTACCGCTGAGGAGTCAGGTCTGGCCGGTTTGTAACAAAGGTGTTGTAGGCCAGCACCGAGCCGGACACCCACGCCTGCGTGAAGAAGGCGAAGATACTATCCTTGAAAACGTTGTCGATGAGCAGGGTCTGGCTGCTCATGTCGGTCAGCAGTCCGACCGTCGAAGTGGCGTAGCCGTTCTCAAACTCCAACCAACAGCGCCTGATCTCACATTGGTGGGTGACCGTCATATACATCCCGTAGTTGTAGTAATCCAGGACGCGGACGTTCTTGACCCAGCACTGCCATGCGCTCTCCAAGCGAATGCCGGCAAATAGCGTAGTATTGCTCCCGTCTACGATCAGGTCCTCAATGCCGCACAGGGTCGTCTTTAGGGCCGCAGAGACGATGGTGGCGCTGGGGGCAGTCGAATAATCCCCATGCAGCCCCGGCGCATCTATCACCAGCGTGGTGCTATTGGGAACGCCGCCTGAGTTGGCAATCTTGGCCACCTGGGCGCGCAGTTGGACGTTGGCATTAAGCGAATACGTGGGCGGGTCGGACACATCACCCATGCGCACCAGTACCAGCTCCCCGTTTGAAAACGATGCCGAGCTGGCCACCGTAAGCGTGGTTGCCCCCTTGGTCAGCGAGGCAACCGTGGCCGTAGTGCTTCCCGACGTAAACTGAAACCCAACGGTGGCGATACCGTCCCTGGCGCGGGTATCAATGGTTGTGATGGGTATGCCGTCCGAGTCCACCGTGCCGCGCAGGGTGACCTGCCGATTGTACGGAAGGTCGATGGTGCTGTCACAGCGGAATGTTCCCGCTCCCAGCAAAACCACCTGACCATTTGGGCACGAGTTCAGGGCTGCTTCGATCTCCGCCGTGCGGTCGGTGGAGTCGCCCGTCGTGTTGATGGTCGTATAGACCGTGGTGCGAACAGGAATCCCGCCCGGGATACCTGCCGCCTGCCAGGTGCCCGTTGCCGGCAGCCGTGACGACGGGATGGAATACTCAGCGCCACGCAGGCCGGCGACCAGGAGGAACGCCGCAACTAGTACCGTGCATAGGCGCTTCATCAGTACTTGTAGTTTACGTGCTTGGCCGCTCCGTACAGGTATGTGCTCGATGCCGACCAATCAGGATTGATGGTCGTGGTCGCGGTAAGGATTTTCCAGGCGGCAGATGCACCCAGGTGAGAACCGCCAGAGGTGGTGATTTCCGGGCCAGCCGTGTAACCCGCGGGCTCAGTGATCGTGCCGGAGCCGCTGTCAAACATCAGGCCGGTAACGGACACGCTGTTAGCCTGGGACGGAGTGATGCTGCCAGATGCGTGCGTGGTCCAGGATACCACCTCAGTGCCGGCGTTCTGGTCCAGGGGCGATGAAGCCATGCCACTAAACGCCATGACGGAAATCGCGCCGTAGAAGGCCGAGCCCGCCAGTGAGAAGGTGTGACCCGTTCCGACCGTGCCGCCATAGACGTAGTACTGACGGACCCAGCGCGAGGGTGCGTTGTCCGGCTGGGCCGCACCGGCCGCCGTCCAGGTGTTGCTCTTGCTGTCCGACAGGGTGGGCTCAGAGCCACCGTACCAGGTCTTAACGACCACAATAAGGTTGGCCCCGGTCGTGGTGATTGACCCGCTGGTAAAGCCATCGCCACCCGCTGCTGCACCCGCCCCGACCTCAGATACCAACGATGGGCCACTGGCCGCAACGGTGTAAGCGAAGGACTGTACCGAGGAGGAGACGTAGCCCTGCTTGTTGGCGATGACCTCGTAGGTGTTGTTGGCCGTCACTGTGATGGCGTTGCCGGCCGTGCCCACCGTGTAGCTGGGGT
>CAYJDY010000064.1:0-1007 GCA_964369045.1 uncultured Candidatus Saccharibacteria bacterium | reverse complement strand
GCCGTTGGTCGTCACCCGGAAGTTCGTCAGGCTGGGCGTCGTGGAGCTGAACGTAACGACCGTGCCACTGGCCACCGTGCCGGGGGCAATGTCCACCGTGGGGTCAGCCACCGTGCCCGCCGACTTCACGATAATGGACCAATCGCCCAGCGCGGTCTGCGCAGCCGAGCCGTATTGCCCGGCCTCAAAATAGCCGCTCGGGAGAGAACCGACGCCAGCCGTGGGCCAAAGCGTGGCCATTCCGTCAGAAAGCGCGGCACCACCGCCGCCTCCACCCGTCGCGTTTACCGTGATGCTCTTGTTGGTGTTATTGCCCGTCAGGGTGACGTTATCCCCGGCCGTAAAGGTAAGGTTGCCGGTTGAGTTGGTCGTGATGGTCACGTTGCCAACGATGAAATTGCGGGCATCCGTGGACCCGATCTCGATGGTGCCTCCGCCCAGCGTCACGGTAGCGCCGCCAGTGGATGCAGCCGTGGGCACAGCCTTGGTGAAGTTGCCACTGGTGGCATTGCCGATGAGCAGCTGGCCGTTCGCCGTAGCCCCTGTAACTGCTGTGGGCGAGAACTCCCCCGCAACCACATTGCCCAATGAGATGTTGTTGTTACCCGTGACCTGAATCCCAGACGGTCCAAGCACGCCATCACCACCGCCAACTAGGATGTAGCCAGAAGTCAGCGAGCTATTCTTAGTGACACCGGCCGTACTGCCGCCCGTGATCTCAATCGGGGTAACAGACGTGACCTGGCCCTTGGCATTGACCGTGATACGCGGGACCGTGGTGGCGTTGCCTACTGTGCCGGGATTGGCGTTGACCGTGGGAATAAGGCTAGTCGCCAGTATTTTGCGCGTGCCGTTGGCGGTGCTATCAATGGCCACGTAGTCAGTGGCAGCCGGAGTCGTGGCCGTGGTAGCAATGTCCTTGATGCGGGTATCTACCGCCGCGACGGCAGAGGCCGCCAGCAGGACCACTGCGGCTAGGGCGGTTGTAATTTTCATAGAACTGTTAC
>CAYJDY010000063.1:0-4673 GCA_964369045.1 uncultured Candidatus Saccharibacteria bacterium | reverse complement strand
AGCAGCTACTGACGGACAAAATCATCAAGTTCGGGATTGAAGATCAATTCGACATAATCGAGCAGGAAATCAGGGGGCCGCACGGTAGCCAGATCATATTCAGGGGTTTGCAGTCATTCAACGCGGCTAACATCAAGTCGCTAGAAGGCTTTGATATTGCATGGGTAGAGGAAGCCCAGACACTCAGCCAACACTCGCTAGACCTGCTACGGCCTACCATCCGCAAGCCAGGCTCTGAGCTGTGGTTTAGCTGGAACCCGCGTTACAAGACTGACGCTGTGGATAGGTTCTTTCGTGGTCAACCGCGTGAGGACACTATATCAGTGATGGTCAATTGGTACGATAACCCGTGGTTCAAGGAAACCCCGCTTTATCAGGACATGCTGACCGACTTCGAGAACGATGAGGACAAGGCAGAACACGTTTGGAATGGCGCATATGGTTCAAGTCAGGGCGCAATCCTAGCCAAGTGGATAGGCAAAGCAGAGCGTGAAGGCCGGGTTCACAATGGCGTGGAGTTCGATGCGGACGGGTCAACAATCGAGGTTAGCTCTGACTTAGGTTTCAGGGATACAGCCTCATTCTGGTACTGGCAGCGCAAGATTGGCGGCTTTTCCCTGCTGAAGTACGAGGGTGACACTGGGCTTGATGCTTCGGACTGGATACCGCGCATTCGAGACACTGTGAACGGGCTGGGCTGTAAGAAAGCCCCAAAGATATGGCTACCGCACGACGCCAAGGCCAAAACATTCCAAAGCAAATACACCACAATCGAGCAGTTTGCACGCGAGTTCGGGCCGGGTAATGTGGCGATTGTTGCCCAATCCAAGAAAATGGACCAGATCAACGCAGCGCGGACAATCGCGCCTAGATGTGAGTTTCACCGCGACTTGTGCGAGACTGGACTGGACGGGCTGATAGCGTGGGAGTTCTCCTACAGCGAAGAAAACGGAGTGTTTAGCCGTGAGCCTTTGCACAATTGGGCAAGTCATCCGAGCGATGCTTTTTCCTATGGATGCCAAGTAATGCAGGAAAATAAAGCAAAAGAGCCCGAAAAACCTGATATATTCCCCATAACCGGCCAAAATGGAAGAATTGTCACAGCTACCCTGGACGAGCTTTGGGATATGGCCCCCCGTAAGACCGAAAGGTATTAATGCTCGCTCCTATCGTTTCCAATCAAGTCGTTTTAACCAGCGCAGCCGATAACGCGGCTGATGCTGTGTTTAACTCGCTTCGATGTGAGAACGACGCAGCCCCACGAATCCGCGCCACTCTGGTTTCAGGCGCTTATGTGGCTAACGGCCTAGCCTTTGACGCTACGGGCCGACTGTTCTATGTTGACGCAACGGCGGGACTTCCAGCAAACACCACGTATTGCTCAGGGCTACCGATTACACCAACGGGCGCCTTGTGCATTTCCACCAACGCACCAGCTACTTGGTCTAACGGCGTTCCGTTCGTGACCAATGGCGCGGTATCTGCAACGGTGACAGCATGACCGACGAAATCAAGATTGACGCGGCTGGCGATTGGCTGGATAAGCTCAAAGTCTCCAAGAAGGAAGATGAGAAGTTTGTCAAGCGTGGTAAGAAAATCGTCCGCAGGTATCGTGATGAACGAACTGGCTGGGCCGACACGACCAAGCGTTACAACATTCTTTGGTCCAATATCCAGACCATGCTCCCCGCCTTGTATGGCAAGACGCCACGGGCACAGGTAGAGCGCCGATTCAAGGACCAAGACCCTGTAGGCAGGACCGCATCCATCATCATTGAGCGTGCGTTGCAGTTCGAAATTGACCATTACGGCGACTTTGACGCATCAATCAAGGCGGCTGTGCTGGATAGGCTGTTGCCCGGACGCGGCACGACATGGATTAGATTCGAGTCGGTTGATGTTGAATCACCAGAAACTGATATTGAACAAAAAGATACGCAATTAGAACGTACATGCTCGGATTACGTCTATTGGGAAGACTTCAGATGCTCGCCGGCTCGGGTTTGGGATGAGGTTACATGGGTGGCGCGGCGTGTTTATCTGTCCCGCAAAGAGGGAACAGAGCGGTTCGGCGAAGAGTTTGCTGACGTTCCGCTGACGCATGAACCCGTGGGGCTGGACGACGATAAGAGCAAATCCCAAGATGACGCCAACAAAAAGGCGCAAGTCTGGGAGATATGGGATAAATCCACAAAAACCGCTATCTGGGTAGCTGAGGGCCACTCCAAGACGCTGGATGAAAAAGAAGACCCCTACGGGCTGGATGGATTCTGGCCGTGTCCGAAACCGCTCTATGCCACTCAGTCAACTGATACGCTTGTCCCTATCCCTGATTACGCACTGTATCAAGATCAGGCCGACGAGCTGGACAAACTGACAAACCGCATTCATATGCTGGTTGAGGCTGTCAAAGTGGTGGGCGTGTACGATAGTTCGCAGCCTGGTATTCAGCGCATGTTGAATGAGGGCGTGAACAATACGCTTATCCCGGTAGACAATTGGGCGGCTTTTGGTGAAAAGGGCGGGCTAAAGGGCACGGTTGATTTCATGCCGCTTGATTCCGTGTTGATGGCATTGCGTGAATGCTACGTTGCACGCGATCAGGCGAAACAGGTTATCTACGAAGTTACCGGCCTGTCCGACATTATCCGTGGCGCTAGTGTCGCAAGTGAAACCGCCACTGCCCAGCAGATCAAAAGCCAATATGCCAGCCTTCGCCTGAAATCGCTACAGATTGACGTAGCCAAGTACGCCAGCGCCATCCTTCAGATCAAAGCGCAACTGATGTGCGACCTGTATTCACCTGAAACGTTGGTGAATATGTCCGGCATCATGGGCACGCAAGACGCGCAACACGTACCCGCTGCGCTGCAATTGATTAAATCAGAGCCTGCACGATCATTCCGCATAGAAGTGGCCTCAGATTCCCTCGTTGAAATGGACGAGCAGGCCGAAAAAGCCTCCCGGATGGAGTTTCTGCAGGCTACGGGCGCATTCATGGAAAAAGCCCTCCCCGTGGCTCAAGCTGTGCCAGACATTACCCCGCTGATTGCTGAAATGCTGCTATTCGGTGTACGCGCATTCAAAGGTGGCCGACCAATGGAGGCGGCTTTTGATGACGCAATGGCGAAACTCGCAGCACCTAAGCCCCCGGCACCGCCTCCACCAGACCCTGAGCAGATCAAGATGCAGGGTCAAATGCAGATTGAACAAGGCAAGATGCAACTAGAGCAGGCCAAGTTGCAAGGCTCTGCTGAGATTGAGCAATTCAAGGCCAATCAGACGGCACAGCTTGAGCAAATGAAGATGGAAAATGCCCTGCAATTGGAGGAGATGAGGCAAAACGCCGAAACCCAGCGGGCACAATTCAAGGCAGAGCTTGAAGCACAGACCAGGCTACAGATTGCAGCTATGGCCGGTGAATCGGCTATCAATGCGGCGCGTGAATCGTCATCCAAGACCATAGACGACAAAGCAGCGCAAGGCGCTCAAGGATTCCGTGATGACATATTGAACAACGTGCAAGAGATGCTAGGCCAATTGACGCAGACACTAGATCAGTCAATTGCCACGCGGGAAAGCACTGACAAGACCGTAATCCGGGATGAAGTTACCGGCAAGCCTATCGCCGTCAAGATAGGCAACACCATCAAACCTATCAAATTTGACGCCAAAGGGCGTATTTCAGGAGTGTAACTATGGCAACGTTTAACAAGTACGACAGCTTCGCTGAAGCGATTACAGAAAACGCCAACTGCGGTACGGACACTTGGCGGGTTATCCTGTCCAACACCGTCCCGGCTGTGACTGACACCAATCAGGCCAGCGCAGCAGAACTAACCACATCGGGCGGCTACACAGTGAACGGCAATACCTGCGCGGTATCGTCGAGCACGCAAACGTCAGGCGTCTATAAGCTGGTGTTAGCTGACCCTGCGGCGTGGACGGCATCGGGTGGCGGCTTCACGTTCCGCTACGTCATTCTATGGAACCAAACCATTGACACCCTCGCGGGCTGGTGGGATTACGGCTCATCTGTGGTGATGAACGGAACAAATGCCGACACATTCACCGCTGATCTGTCCGCTGCAAACGGTGTCTTTACGGTAACCTAATGCGCTGGCTGCTGTTCCTGCTGTGCTTTCCCGCCTTCGCAGCGCCTCCGTGCCTGCCGGGTGGGCCTTGCCTGCCGGGATACAGCCACGTTCCTAACTCGTGGCACTATGAGGAAGTGAACGAAACCGACTGGAAAAGCCGTCACGGTTACTGGAAAGTAGAGGACTCAGCCGGACAGCGCAAATGGCACATGCTGTCCTGCGCTGAAGGAAGCGATTGCTTTACCGTTAAATGGGCTGTGTATCAGATCAGCATGTATCTAGCGCCTGAAGCCGACAAGCGGCGCATCCAGGAAGCGGCCTACACTGAGCAGGTAACGTACACATGCGATGCGGACGCCTTTAAGCGCACCGATTGGGTGGGGCGGGTGTGTCGTGAGCAGAACAACATCCTTGCCGCTAAATACGTGGCATGGGACGCCTTACTACCCGCACAAGCTATCTGGACTGTGAAACCATTGGCCGGCGGCACGCGACCCGTGCAGAAGATCAGCGCCACGAATGGGCTGACCTCAACCACGGAGCGAATCGAAGTCGGCAAGCCCTGTTATCCAGCGG
>CAYJDY010000062.1:0-4698 GCA_964369045.1 uncultured Candidatus Saccharibacteria bacterium | reverse complement strand
TTCAAGCACCATACATATTGGCAAGGGCCTTCGTGGATTAATACCAACTGGCTACTTGTGGATGGCCTACAGCGTTATGGTTACAAAAAGGAGGCACAAGCCATCAAAGCTAAATCTCTCGAACTTGTAGATGCTCACGGAAGCTATGAATACTTTAGTCCCATCGACGGCAGCCCCGCTGGAGCCAGTAATTTTAGTTGGACGGCGGCGCTCATCATAGATTTTTTACAGCAAAAGTAACTTAGTCTTCTTCCGGGATATCAATCAGTTTCGGTGCAATCTCTTCTGCTTTGGCACTTGTTTTGTCAGCGAGCTGCTGGACTTTGCCAAGCTTTCGCTCGATAGTTCGACTCTTTGTAGATGCTGAGTCAATCGTCTTTGTTGCTTGAACCAGTTTGTCGCGGGTCTTCTCGAGTAGGTCACCAAACTTGCCGAACTCACCTTTAATACCCGTTAGTAACTCCCAGACCTGGCCTGTCTGTTCAGCAATAGCAAGCGTTCGGAAGCCGAGTTGGTAGCTACTAAGAATAGCCGCAATCGTCGTTGGACCGGCTATAGTAACCCTGTATTCACTCTGAAGCATCTCAAACAATCCTGGTTCGCGAAGTATCTCGGCAAACATACCTTCAGTTGGCACATAGAGCACTGCAAAATCTGTGGTCTTAGGCGGTGCAATGTACTTGGCTTTTATAGACTTGGCCTCTAGTTTTACTCGTGCAACCATGGCTTTTTGGGCGGCGTTAGAAGCAATCAAATCACCTTTTTCTTGAGCCACAACGAGACGCTGGTAGTCTTCTAGCGGGAACTTTGCATCAATTGGTAAGTATATATAACCATCGCGCGAGCTCTTGTCCGGAAGCTTGATAGCAAAGTCAACAACGTCGTTACTATCGGGGTTAACTTTTACCTGTTTTGAATAATGATCCTTGATGAAAACCTGCTCTAGCAGATTCTCTAGTTGAACTTCACCCCATGTTCCGCGAGTTTTTACATTGGTTAATACTCGCTTGAAGTCGCTCACATCACTTGCCAAGTTCTGCATTTCTCCCAGACCCTTATGTACAAGTTCCAAGCGCTCGCTAACCATCTTAAAGCTTTGACTTAGTCGTTTCTCTAACGTACTTTGCAATTTTTCATCTACAGTGTGGCGCATTTTCTCTAACTTCTCAGCATTGTCTTTTTGAAGCGACTCAAGTCGTTGTTCAACAGTTTTGCGTATGAGTTCCAGCTTCTCATCATTCTTGTCCCTCAGCTGTTCTAGGCGCTTATCAAGCGACTCCCGAGTTTGGGTTAGTCCGCCTGTGAGCTCCTGGCGTAGGTCTTTGTTGGCTGTGTTGAATTCTTTTCGGTTACGACTAAACTCGTCACGCATGGCAGCGTCCAAACCTGTGCTGTTTTTACGCACCAAGAGCAAGACAATAAGTGCGCTATTTATAACCCCCAGGATAATCAAAACGATAAGCATAGTACTAAGTATACTAGGCAACGCTATATGATGCTCGTTTTTATGACAAAACTAGTGCTGTGAAGTTTCTGTGTGTGAGTCTTTTTCCTCGTGATGAGGCGTATCGAGGTAGTTGTGAGCTAGCTGAATAGTAACGGCAACTAACACGGCACCAAGAATCATTAGAAACGGTTGCAGATCAAAGAGTCGCTTGTTTGATGTCTTTTCATGAATAGTTGGGATGATGTCACTCAAGGCAATGTACAAGAGGAATCCTGCGCTGAGTCCCAATAGAACTCCCGTAGGCAGGCTACTACTGGATCCGAGCGCAAAAGTCAGCACAGCCATTATGGTTGTAGAAAGTGAGCTGGCAATGTTGACCCACAATACCTTTGCTGGCTTCATTCCTTTCGACAGTAACAGGCCGAAGTCGCCTATTTCTTGCGGTATCTCGTGTGCTGCAATTGCAAGCGTCGTAACAATTCCTGTAGGGACACTAATTAGGAAAGCAGCCGCAATTGCCACACCGTCAAGAGCGTTATGAAGCGTGTCGCCAGCTACGATGAGCGGGATGGAAGGATCTTTACTCTCATGACTGTGGTGGTGGTGAAACCAGCGCAAAAAACGTTCGGCAAAGAAGAATAAAAATATACCAGCCAGTGCCGAAGCCATTACTGTTTGTGCACTTGCCTCTTCCACCCCATCAGTCAGTAGATCCAAAAAGACTGCAGCCAACAACGCGCCTGCCGCAAATGGTAGTCCATAAGCCTCCAAAACTCTGGCGAGCTTTTTGTTGCTTAGTATTAAAAATCCACCAATAAGCGAGAATAGCCCTCCTACCAGTGAATAAAATATAACCTGCGAATATGTAGCCATGTATCATTTTTCCTATTTACGCTTCGAGTATATGGAGGATATTTGATTTTCGCAATTATGTCGCAGTATTTGTTCTACTATTGCAATCGTTATCTGTTAAGTAAAAGGAACCCCTGGTAAAACCAAGGGTTCAGGGAAGCCTCACACTTCCACATTAAGCTTAAGCTTGTTTGACGTTCTTTGCAATACTTTTGGCTAAAGTATTGCCAGCAAGTATTTTAAGCTACTGTTTGTTTGCCGAACTTTGATCGTGTAGCAAGCAGACTTACAAGTGCACCGGTTCCGAATACAGCTACAGCAAGTGCCAGGACGATATTTAAGAATGGTATGAGGTAAAGGAGCAAGATTACGAGTGAACCTACTAGCATCGTAACAAACGGACTGCGGTCACCACGTACTATCTTGCTACCTACAAAGAATGCAGCTACAGGTCCGCTCAACATGAACAGTGTGGCTGAGCCCGCAAATACGAGTCCGGCCAGTGGTATACCAACTATGCTCAGAGCTAGAGCAAACAGAACGAATGGTAGCAAGAAGACCATTGCCAGACCGTTACCGATAACGCGTGGTTTGTGTAGATTAATCTGGCGATTTGTCTTGGCAAACAATCTTGGGAACAAAAGGACCAGCACTAACGACACGATCAAGAGTGATATAACCATGAAGACAAAGAACCCGAATAGTCCAAACAAACTAAATGATTTGTTATTTTGTTCTTTCGGTATATCTCGCCTCTTCACCTGACCACCGACCTGAGCCGAAGCGTCCTTTACGATATTATTGTTGCTGGCAACATCAATGGAACCCATGACATCTGCAGATGGCCCTAAGGTTAACGTCTGATATCGTCCTCCTAGATCTCGTCCGATTGTGCCGTTGATGAGTGCGTTCTCAGCACCTATGCTCGCATCTCGCGCAACCTTGCCCTGCATAGTCACTGAGCTTGCTCCAATGAGAAGGTCGCGACCAACGACTGCATCCTCGTCAAGACTAACTGTCTGTCCAGCTAATGAAACACTACCCTGCGTATCTGCACCATATGTTACGGTTTGACCCGCCGCCCTAACACTTCCGTCTACTTGGCCAGTAATGCGGATCGATTGTGCGGCGCAAAAAACGTCACCCTTAACCGTACCTGAAATGCTGACTTCTTGACCGGCGCAAAATAGGTCTCCGTTGACCGTACCTTCAATCAGAATTGTTCGCCCAGATGCAAACAACATACTGTCAACAGTCTGACTCTTTGATACTGTCACTGAATCACCGGATTTTACTGACTGTGCTCTAGCCACACCAGTGATAAAGAACACTGACAGTAACGCGACTATGCCAATTACGAGTAAACTTTTACGTTTCATTTTAACCCTCCACTTAATGTCTATACTGTATCAATATTATTGATATTTAGACACACCAGGATGGCTTCGTATCTAGCTTGCAGTGTCTTCCCAGGGCAAACCAGACTTACCAAAGTGGCCATACGCACTCGTCTGAGCATAGATAGGACGTCTTAAGTCTAGCTTTGTCACAATGCCTTTAACACTCGTATCAATGAGGCTGTCCGCGTACTTTTCAATTTCTTCCTGCGATTTTGTTCCGGTTCCAAATACATCAATTGTTTTCATGAGTGGCTTGGGTTGCCCAATAACATACGCCAGGCCGACTTCACATTTTGTTGCCAGACCGCTTGCCACAATATTCTTAGCAATAAAGCGTGCTGCATATGCCCCGGAGCGGTCAACTTTACTCGGGTCTTTACCGCTAAACGCTCCGCCACCCACGCGTGCGTAACCACCGTAGGTATCAACAACTATCTTTCGTCCGGTGAGTCCAGCGTCACTGTCTGGACCTGGTATATGCCATAGTCCAGTACCATTCACGATCAAGCGTTCGGGCTTAATATTAAATCCGTACTTCTTTACGACCGGCAAAACGATCTTATCGTAGATCACCTGTTTTACATCCTCAGCCGAAGTTTGCTCGTCATGAGCAACTGCGATAACAACAGTCTCAACGCCGACTGGCTTTCCATCCTCATATGCAATTGTCACCTGGCTCTTACCGTCTGGTCGCAGAAAAGCTACTTCGTTTTTTTCGCGTGCTCCGTCAATAGCCCTCGTTAAGCTATGCGCGATCGCTGCAGGCAGTGGCATCAGCTCTGGTGTTTCATTGATAGCAAAACCAAACATCATCCCCTGGTCTCCGGCGCCTTCATCATCATTTGTTCCCTGAGCAATTTCAGGTGACTGATGGTGTATATAGTTTTCTACTGGCGACTTGTCAGAGAAGCCCCAGGCTGGGTTGATGTAGCCGAGTGATTTGATAGTTTCTCGAACAATTGTCTCGAAATCAATTTTTGCAGTGGTATTTATTTCACC
>CAYJDY010000061.1:0-4825 GCA_964369045.1 uncultured Candidatus Saccharibacteria bacterium | reverse complement strand
CAGTTCTCTATTCGGTTGCGCCAGCACTCCGTTACACTGAGCTGAAGCGACTTTCTAGGTAGAGAAAACCCGGCACGTAGCCGAGTCGTTAATTTGGTGCAGCACGTAGGTAAAAGATTACACCTTATTGATGCAGAACTGATTCGTTGGAAGAAAATCTTAGATGGAAGTTATCAAGAGTATTTTCTTAATATATAGCCTATATGACTTACATCCTAGGCTAGGACTTTATCCAACTCTACTAGCTCGCGGTCATCCGGCAACGCTACTCTCGATAGAAATGAAGAATATCTTTGAGCGACATTTTGAACATGGAAATCGTGAATTTGCGCAACTTTGTTAGCTTCCATCCCTTCCAAATAATGTAAAGGAAGTGTGTAAAATCGCTTGAAGTCTAGCACTAAGTCGGTGAGCTTAAAGTCCTCACCTGGCTTTAAATAATGATATCTTGGGTTATTGTTAATCTTGACCTCACCCCACTGAGCACTATTTAAGTGCTGCATAGTTAGGTTACTTTGCAGGAGATGCTCACCATTCCTGAGAATGCTTCCCGTAAATGCAGGGATAACTAGAACAGTTGCCAAGTACTTGTCGTTGTCCGGCTTTTTCTTTCCCTCCTCTACTTTATATCCAGGGAGTTGGGATTTGTCATATTCCTTCCTCGCGTAGAAATTTTGCTCAAGATCACAGTCCTGGGAAAGGACTATACAAAAAGAATGGGTAACATCATTTGTGGAATTATATGCATCTTTAAATGTAATATTTTTAAAGACATCTCCTTGTCTAAGTCGATCCAACTTCGGAGATAAATACATAAAACCTAGGCACTAATTATTTTTTTTCTAACTGATACAACATTGGGGCTATAGATCTTGATAGTATCTTTAACCACTATGCGGTATGTAGTTGGACTATAAGGTTTAGCATTTACTTTTGGACTTTGATTTGAAGTTTTTTTGTTCTGCTTATTATTCATCAATAGTCTCCATTTCTGATCTAAGTTTTTCTTTAATACTTTTTTCAAAGTAGATCGCAATAATCTTATTGAATTTCTCGATTAACTTTGGACTATCCTTGATTTCAACCGCATATGGGGTAAAGGCATCAATATCTAATATGAATTCATTTTCAACTATTGGAGATGGAAAGTACTGATTGAAAATTCCATATTGGATATTAAGCGAGGTATCTTCATCGTAAGCTATCACCAGACTATGCATTGATCTTCGCAACTTCTCTTCTTCCACAAACTCAAAAGAGTCAGTAAGCTGTGAATTTAGGTATTCTGACCATTTAACTTTTGTTGGCTTAAGCTTAATCTGATTTACATATCTGAGACCTAAGCGGTTTATTTGATTAATTTCTGGAAATACTTCTTCGAGCATCGAAATTGCGTTAAGTAATATCTGAGTTAAATCTCGAAACTTTGTATATTTAAGGACTTTAATAGCGAAGTTATCTGCTTCAACGATAATGGTATGGGACTTATCTATACTCTCCAGCTCCCAAATCATCGTATCTTCAGTTTCAGTGCTGATATTACTTCCGTCGTTTTGGATTATCAAACCTTGATGCTTAACAGTAGCAAGTTCGCTGTAATCTGCCCCAAGCTTATCCTTAAGTAATCTCATTTTGACTTCATCGATAGAGTCTATGGGATTAAATCTTAGCTGTAGAATTACCTGAGTTAGATAATTATTCTTGTATTTCTTCTTGCCTTGGTCAGCCATTCATCAATCCATTTTCAGTTACAACTCTATTGTATATTATTATCTGCCCATCAACTAGGGTGCTGAATCTTTCCGGAAGACGTCGCGCAATGAACATTGTTAGCCACGTAACTCTGTCATTTAGCATATTACTCTATAGTACATTTTTAACTTCGCCCACAACGCTTCTCAGCTCACACGGAAAATCTTTAAACACATTTTTTACTTACTCTAGGAACCTTCACCCCTCGGGTGTGAAAGTTCGGCTACTCAGACCATATAAAAAGACCGACATTTAGTCGGTCGTTCTACTTGGTGCGCGAGAAAGGACTTGAACCTTCACGCCTTGCGGCACTAGCTCCTAAGGCTAGCGTGTCTACCAATTCCACCACTCGCGCGGAATTACTTTAACAGATGATATTCTATGCTATTTTACGGTAAAAAGCTAGCGTTGCGTCACCGTAATTTTTTGTGCTAACCAGTTGGTACTTTTCTGCAGGCAGTCTAATGTCGCCATGAGGGGGCAGAGAAAAAATAAGAAGGCCACCGATTTTGGCGTGTTTAGCAAGTTTTTCGAGCACGGTTTCTTGCAGGTGATTATAAGGCGGATCGCAGAATACAAGGTCGAAACGTTCTGTGTTATTGCGGTAGGACCACGAACGAGCATTAATATGTTGCAGGTTTATTTGATCTGTAATTCCGAGCTTATCGGCGTTGGCCCCGATTACTTCGAATGCATCGTAGTCTATTTCGAGCGTAGTTGCGTGTACGGCGCCCCGGCTGATTGCCTCGAATGTCAAAGCCCCGCTGCCGGCAAAGGCATCTAGGATTGTTAGGCCAGATATGTCGCCGAGTGTGTTGAATAGTGCTGTCCTAACGCGGTCTCCCATGGGGTGTGTTTTGTGGCCTTTGGGTGATTCGAACTGGCGACCACCGAGTGTTCCCGCGACGATCCTCATATATTTCGAATAACCTTCGCATCAATAAGCGCACAGTACCAAGCGAGTGTCACGGTACGAATGATATCTGGAAGGAGTTTGTTGCGAACCTGCAGAGTAAGCTTGGTGGTCCAGCCACGTTTGTAATAACGGGTATACATATCGAGTACTGCAATTTCGCGGGCAGTGCGTGTAAACCATTCTGCTATGCCGAGTTCTTGAAACTTATCGATTTCGGCATGCGTCGGCCTGCTGTCTGCAAAACCTAAGGGTGCAATAATTGCGGCAACACCAAATTCGAACATACCATGAGTGCTAATGAGCCCCTTATGCCCGTACATTTTCCAGTTGTTCTTTAGCTGCTCGCGCCGTGTATCCCCGGGTAGTAGTACCTTTTGTTTGATACTACTTCGAGTCTCGTTGCCCTCTCCTCCACGAAGTTCACTGAGCTTTGTTTCGTATGGGTAGTGATGCGCTGGGGTGAGGCCATCAACGATAGCATGTGACAACCAGGCTGCCTCAAAAGCAACGCGTTCGGCACTGCCCTTTTTAAGCTCTGAAACGAGAAGATCATAATGAGCCTTAATTTGCGTAACCAGTGCTGTGTCTTTATCGTCAAACGGATTAAAGAAGTGCCATGGTTCGTTTACTGCTGGGCTCTTTCGTTTGATGCCGTCTGGCCCGTTCTTGCCCTCGAAATAGAGGATTTTTTTGGACTTAGGAAACAACGAGTCATCACCCAGTAGTTTACTGACGTTATTGCGTGCCACACGGTCAATCTTCTGGTGTGTGCCGGTAATACTGCCCGATTTATTAGTAAGGGTTGATCCTGCCCACATTACAGACTAACCTCCATAACAGGAGTGGATATTGGTGATTGATTATAAATAGTAGTCATTTTAGTTTAAGTTTGTAACAGCTTGGAGTCCGGTGACTCGCTGAGCTAGATGGCTATATTGTACCAGGCTTTCACCTCGATCAATAAATGCTTGTGCCGTCTGTCGTGCCGAGGCGATCAGTGTAGTATCGGTAAGTTTGGCGATCCGAAGATCGAGTTGACCATGTTGGAACGTACCATATATTGCACCAGGACCACGGAGTTCGAGGTCGAGCTCGGCAAGTTTGAAGCCATCATTTGTGTCTTCAAATGCTCGCAGTCGACGGCTAACAGCCTTGGAATCTGTCAGCACGCCATAGCAATAGCCTTGATGACTGCTCCTGCCCACCCGCCCGCGAAGCTGATGAAGCTGTGCCAGACCAAACCTATCGGCGTTTTGGATGATCATAACAGTGGCATTAGGTACATCAACCCCAACCTCGATAACGGTCGTAGCTACGAGTATGTCGTATTTGTGCGCTACGAAGTCTTCCATGATTGTATTCTTCTCGCTCGGTTTCATCTTGCCGTGCAGTAACGCAACCCGACGATGTTTGAACGGGCCCTTGGATAATTTTGTAAACATTTGTTCTGCGGATATGAGTCCGACAGTCATTGTCGACTCTTCGACGAGTGGGCAGACTACAAACATCTGACGTCCGGTTTCGATCTGCTTATCGACTGATTCGTACAGGGTCGCCACAGAGTTTGGCGAGGTTATCTTGGTGATGATTGGCAACCTGTCGGCAGGCTTTGTTGCAATAGTTGATATGTCCAGCTCGCCGTAGAGGGTTAATGCTAAGCTTCGTGGAATTGGGGTAGCAGTCATAGACAACACGTGAGGCATATGTCCCCCAAGTTCTTGCGCCTCAGTCATAGTAATGTTGGCAGAGCCACCATCCTCTGACTGCTCTTGAGGCACTGCTTCGTTAGCACGCTTCGATGCGTCCTCGTCGTACTTCATGTACGCCTGTGGTCGCTTCTTGCTACTGCCTTGGATTGCCTTCAAGCGCGAAGAGCTTGGGATAGTTTTCATCATTAGTTTTTTGCGCTGCTCGACGCCAAAGCGGTGTTGCTCGTCGATGATTATAAAACCTAACCGCTCCATATTAACCTTTTCTTGGATGAGAGCGTGGGTTCCGATTATGAATCTGACAGCGCCTTCTTTGATCTGTTTCTGAACCAAGCTTTTTTGGACAGGTTTCATGCCGCCCACTAATAGTCCAACTTGATCCTCATAACCCAGGGGTTTTAGGAGTTTATAGATTGTCTCGGCATGCTGGCGTGCCAGTAGTTCAGTA
>CAYJDY010000060.1:0-4969 GCA_964369045.1 uncultured Candidatus Saccharibacteria bacterium | reverse complement strand
CCAACACATTACGTGCCTGGGATAAAAAGGGTATCTTGAAAGCCATCAGAATCGGTGTGCGAGGCATTCGACGCTATGACCGAGATAGCTTAGCCAAGTTTATGAAGACTGATTGAGCTACTGTGGCCAAAGAATCAAAGCCCAAAAAGGAACAAAACCCAACAAGACGGCAGCACTGGCTGCCGCGTACTTCGTATCTACAAAACTTCACAACAGAGGGCAAAGTACACGTTTACTGGTTTGGAGATAAGGGCAAAACCAACTTCACGCATACGACCGACCAGAAGGATATTGCTCCCGTTAATATTGCTGTTAAGAAAGACCTCTACGAGACTCCCGATCTTCCCCAAAATACTGTAGAGAATGTCCTCGCTACAATCGAAGGTCTGTACGGCAAAGTACTAGAGGAGAAGATCAAGCAAGGCAAAGAACTAACTAAAGATGATCACGAGCAGGTAGCTCTTTATATCAGTGCATTAGAGAATCGCACGATGCTACAACAGGCACACATAAACGAGTTTCTTAGTCGTCTCGATGAGACTGGGCGTAATATCGCTCTAGGCCACAATTCACAAGAAGCAGCAGCCGACTGGTCAGAAAAAGTATCAGAGACAAAAGACGAGCTGTTCGCTCAAGCTGTCGGTATCTCACTTATGGTCAATAAGTGGGATCCTCTTGATTTCTGCTTTCTCAACCTTGCTAAGTATGTCCACCTAGAGTTTATTACTTCCGACCATCCTGTATCTATTGTCGACTTCGTTGCCGATAACTCTGTTTACGGCTTAAATCACTGGAGCAAGACTGCAGAGTGTATCGTGCCACTCACACATACGATCGCCCTATTCGCTAACCGATGTGGGATTACTGGGTACAAGGAAATCGATCACAACTTCGTCAGAGAGATAAACAACCGTACCCTTCGGCGAGCTGACAAGATGCTCATCACTAAGCAGCCCGTCTCTGACGAAGAAGCCGATGCTATTATCAAGCGAAACCCTCAGAGTCTACTACTCTTAATGTCAGATGGTATTATTAACCAATGAGCGGTAACCACTCTCACACCTCAGACGCTGGGTCTGGCTTACGACTTGGCTTCTTCATAAACACAGCATTTGTTGTGCTTGAGTTTGCGGCAGGCTTGCTTTCTAATAGTCTTGCTCTCATAACTGACTCTGTACATAACCTTACTGATAGCTTCAGCATCTTACTGTCATTCTTTGCCGATAAGATCAGCAAACGTGAAGCTACAGCCAAACAGACATTTGGCTATGGACGTGCTGCCATTCTGGCTGCGACAATTAACGCCACATTACTATTGGTAACTAGTGGGTTTATCTTCCGCGAATCTTACGACAGGTTAATGAACCCGCAGCCTGTGAGTGGTGGAATAGTTATCATCATTGCGATCGTTGGCATTCTATCAAATGGGGCTGTCGCCTTTGCAGTTTCACGAAACAGGCACGAACTAAACTCTCGAGCGGTATTTGTCAGTAATATCTTAGATACCCTATCATCTCTAGGCGCACTCATTGCAGGCGTGATAATCCTTGTCACCAAACAGACCTGGGCCGATCCACTCATAAGCTTTTTTATTGGCTGTATGTTGCTGTACGCAGCCTGGGAAATTATGCGAGAAGCTTCCAATGCCCTACTCGAAGGTGTCCCGAAAGGGATTGATGCGATCCAAGTTAAGGAAGCGATTCTAGACAATAAACATATCCGCGACCTGGACGACCTACATATCTGGACTATGGGTGCGGGCGAGGCAGCCTTAAGCTGTCACATCGTTATCGATGATTGTGCAGTCTCTGAGAGCGTCAAGGTAGTTACCAGCGTAAAGAAGATGTTGGCTAAGCAACATAAGATTACTCACGCAACTATTGAGGCTCAAGTCGAAAGCGGCCCTCACGACAATGAGCGACACGATGAAGGATTGGCCTCACACCATAAGAAAGAATCTAATTTGAACAAAGGTATCTAATGCTTCCAGTAGCAATTCTATTAGGCATCGTTGAGGGAGCCACTGAGTTTCTTCCCATTTCATCAACAGGGCATCTCATACTTGCAGGTTGGCTAGTTGGATTCCAAGGCAATAAGGCAGCTACCTTTGAGATCTTTATTCAACTCGGGGCAATCCTTGCAGTTATCTGGGTATATCGGCAAAAGTTTTGGAAACTACTAACAAACAGATCCGAAACTCGATTCTCGGGACGACGAGGACTTAACTTACTTGCAATCACAACTATCCCCGCTCTCGTCTTGGGTTTCCTCTTGCACGGTGTAATCAAGCAATTTCTCTTCAATCCTACAACTGTAGCTATTGGACTGCTCGTGGGTGGTATTGTAATGCTCATAATTGAGCGTCGAGCCAAGAACGAAACTACACTCAGTCTCGATGACCTCACACTAAAACAAGCACTCGGTGTTGGCTTAGCACAAACACTAGCCTTATTCCCTGGCATCTCACGATCGGGTGCCACGATTATGGGCGGAATAACCCTTGGTATTAACCGTGAAACCGCCGTTGAGTACTCTTTTTTGGCTGCCGTTCCAATTATGCTTGCAGCCACGGGGTACGACTTGCTCAAAGCCTTACCGAGCCTTTCAGGATCTGACGTACCATTCTTCGCTGTCGGGCTGATTTCAGCGTTCATCAGTGCCCTAGTCGTGATGCGATGGCTTTTAAAATACGTCAGGCGTCACAATTTTGTACCATTTGCCTGGTATCGCATCGCTTTAGGAGTAATAGTCCTTATACTGTCCCGATAGAGTATACTGCCGTAATATAGAAAGATATGAATAGCGTAGAACACGAGCCACATTCGAAGCCCCGTCATATGCCTATCCTCAATTTGATTGGAGGCTCTATCCTTGTGTTACTCCTCATAACGGGACTAGTCGTGGGATACGTTTACTATGCTTCACCTCAGGTCATTCGAAATCCAAAACTTGAACACTACCATTTCCGTATGCAAATAGTCGTCGATGGACAGAAAGAAAACTTTTCTGAAGATAAGTACCAGCAAGATTATGCAAAGGATCAATGTAATGCCAACCTACCCGAGCAACCAATTCATTTTCACGATAGGAAGGATCAATTCACGCATATCCACTGGGAAGGTATGACAGGCGGTATGGTCTTAAAGTACTACGGATGGAACTATATCGGCGGGTTAAGTAACACCCTTGGCTACAAACTGAATCCGCTTAATGACATCCAAAAGGTTAATACCCATGGCAACTTCCTACCTTCGCTCCCAGAGGCTTCCAAGCTGTATGTCTTCACGGGTGACGAAAACGGATTCAAGGAACGTAATATTAAAGACTTCCTCAAACAAGACCTTGAGCAATTCTTTGGAGTAACTAGCAACTCCCCTTCCCACGAGCTGAATCAGCAGAGTAAGACTGATTCATTAAATATGTTACTTCCGAAAGCTCTTGCTCATGGAGGATCTGACGATGGAGCCGATGGCGAACCTGGAGAAGAATCAAAACAAGAAAAGTTAACGCGCATCAACAACCTAATTGGTAATGTAGTCATTTTTGCTCAGAGCAATAAACCGACAGACGAGCAGGTTCGAGAGCGAATCAATAGCCTTGAGCCTCTCACGGAAAGCACGTGTGGAGGCTAATGCGTAGCGTCACTAAGACATTTGTATCATTTGTTATCGGCCTAGCTTTTGTACTATTCTCTTCGGGTCTTCTGCCTACAGTGCTTGTCAATCAATCTGATTCACAGACAGGATGTGGTGCTTCATGCCACATAATAAGCCATACATTGGGCGTGACCAGTGGGGTGCGCGAGTCCTATCGGAAGAAGAAGTTAGTAGTGACCACCTGGCTACAGACAGCCGCCGACATACGCTTTACCTATATTGTACCTCTCGCAGTATTTGTTTGGTTTACCGATAGGTATAGAAGGCTCCTTCTGACGGCTCGATTTAGATTTTGAGACACCTGCCCCTATTGTAGTAATTTCACTTCTAAATAAGGAATCAGAATATGAAGCATTTGAGTAATTGGATATTTGGAATAGTCATTCTTGCTGTTATCGGCTTTGCTACATATGCAATGACTCGTAGCGATGAGCAACTAGTCGAAACAACTGAGGTATCAAGCTCTGACGGCTCGAAAAACTACTACGGTAATCTTGAAAGCCCAGTTACGCTCACTGAGTATGTAGACTTTCAATGTGAAGCTTGCTATGCGTATTACCCTTTCGTCAAGGAGCTGAAGGAGAAGTATAAAGACCGTGTAAAGTTTCAGATCAAATATTTCCCTATTGCATCGGCACACAAGCTAGCAACGCAAGCAGCACAGTCCGCTGAAGCTGCTGCACGTCAAGATAAGTTCTTCGAGATGCACGATAAACTATTTGAGGAACAGAAAACTTGGGAACAATTAAAAGACCCTACCTCTCAGTTTGAAAAGTATGCAAAAGATATTGGTCTCGATATAGAGAAATATAAGTCAGACTCAAAAAGCGACGAAGTTATGGCAGTCGTAAAGAAGGATCTTGCCGACGCAACTGCCCTGAAGGCCAGTGGAACCCCTACATTTGTGCTAAATGGCAAGATGATAGAAAACCCTGGGCCATCGCTCGAAGCGCTATCTAAGGTTCTCGATGACGCCTTGGCGGGCAACACACAGCAATAGGTAATCGTTGCTTGCTCGCTCGTATATTTTGAAACTTGAGAAGCGAGCAAGCAATTGCTATGCGCACTTTAGTAAATCCAACTCACCAAGAATACATCAAGCCGTATTCGTTACCATTGTCGGGATTATAAGCTAGCTAGAATAAGGCTTAGCCCCCTATCATTAAGGTTGGCTCGTGTTCTTGAATTGAATCAAAGAGATTGTCAAACTCAAAGTCTTCATACCCTGCTGCGTCGGTTCTCAATGTTCGAACTAGCTCCCGCCAAAGCATTCATCCAAGACTCTTCTCAGAGTCTTTTTTATTGACTAAATA
>CAYJDY010000059.1:0-5308 GCA_964369045.1 uncultured Candidatus Saccharibacteria bacterium | reverse complement strand
CCGTCCAACTCACTAAACACGTCATCGAGTAACAGTAGGGGTTTTTTACCTCGGCTTTTTTCGATCAGTCGTAACTCAAGTATTTTGAGTGCTAGGAGCACCGTACGGCTCTCGCCACGCGATGCACTAACCTCAGCGCGGTGATTGTCTATAATTACACCCAAGTCGTCACGGTGAGGCCCATACGACGTAAAGCCGCGCGTCTTATCCTCATCAATGTTTTGCTCAAGCTTGCGCAACATGTCTGTACTATATAATTCGACCGAGCAGGCGCTGTTATACTCTAACTTTATATCGTTACTGGACTGCGCTAACTCCCGATAGAGGTCTTGTATTTCTTCATTGAGACGACCAATCAGCATCACGCGCTTGTCGACAATGGCGCCAGCAAGTTCGCATAGTCGTACGTTCCATACGAAAAGTTCATCGTTCCGTAGGTTTGGTGTTTTTAGCAATCTGTTTCGTTGCGCTAATGTGCGTTTATAATCTCGTCGAAGCTTGCTAAAACCCTGCACGGTTTGCTCTAGTAGATTATCTACATACTCACGACGTCGCTCAGGTCCACCATTAAGAAGCCTTAGGTGTTCTGGTTCAAACACAACGACTGGAATCGTTTTACTCATAGTAAGCCGCCGAAAGGTGACTGAGTTTATAACGTATTTCTTCTCGGTTGTTGCATCTGTTTGCTCAATAGTGACAACTCTTTTCCCCTCGTTTGTATCGCTTTCTATTCTGGCCCAGGGGGCATCAAACTGCACGAGATCGGCGTCTTTAACTCGGTACGATGAACCACGACAGACCACAAGGATAGCCTCCAGTAGATTTGTTTTACCACTGGCGTTTGGTCCAACAATTATATTAACGCCGTTTCCAAACTCGAATGCGTCGTTTTTGTATGACCGGTAAGACTGAAGTCGTAAATCATTAATCATACTATTCCTATTCTACTCGAGACTACTGGTAAGTGGGCATATGTCTACGATTTGAGGGGCATGATGACGTGCGTATAGTCAGAACTATCTGCCTCACGCAGTACACAAGGCTCGAGCTTGCCGTTAAAGCACAGCTTTACTTCGTTTCCACTCAGTGTTCCGAGAGCATCTAGTAGGTAACGAGAGTTAAGTGTGATGGCCCCCTCGGCAGTTATAACAGCGTCTGCACTAGCCGTGTTTTCGCCTAGTTGTGATGCAATAGACCGAATGCTAACTTGTTTTGTTTCCGGGTCAAGATGGATTGTGACACTTCCCGCACTCTCTCGGGCAAAAAGGCTTGATACTTTAGTGATGTTCACAAAATCTGCGCGTTTCAGTGTTGCTTCGGTAGAAAAAGTGCTCGGAATAAGCTTGCGGTAGTCCGGGTACTTACCCTCAATGAGTCGCGTCACAAGTTCAACCTCACCGATCTTGAACAGAACCTGTTGCTCGTCATTCGTAACCTCAATATCAACATCCTGGTCACCAAGAAGTCGAAGAAGCTCCTGCATGGCACTTGCTGGTATCAACAAGTCTATATCCTCTTTGGTTTGCATGATCTCTTTTTCGGCTAGCCGATAGCTGTCGGTTGCAGCAATATACAACTTACCCTCAACAGTATGGATATATAAACCAGTAAGCACCGGTCGGGCTTCGTCGCTACTTGCTGCAATCAAAACTTGTTGAAGTCCTTTTTTGAAAGCTTTGGCAGGAACATACCAAGTCTTACCTTCGGTTATTGCAGGCATGACAGGGAACTCTTCTGCTGACACGCCGTTGATCACTGAATTATATTGTTCTGTGGTTATGTGTAATTTGTAGTCATCGAGTTTTAATTCGATAACACCGCTCGGCAGGCTACTTACAAAGTCTTGCATCAAGCGAGCAGGGACGGTGATACTGCCTTCTTCCGCAACCTTCGATCCAATATAGTGTGTGATGGCAATATCTAGGTTAGTTGCTGCAATTGTTAATCGAGTTCCAACCGTCTTTAAGACCACGTTTGCGAGTATGGGTAGAGTGCCACGCGTGTTCGCTACTCGAGCAACACTGTTTAATGCTTTTGTCAGATTTTCTTGGGTTACTTGAAGCTTCATGAGGGTCTCCTATTATATGTATTATTTAGTTTCATTTAAAAAGCAGCCTTTATAGTAAGGTCTGTGGGTAATGTGTATAAAACAGAATTAACAGATTGAAAACGACCAAATAATAGTGGGTAAGTGCCGAGTATAACCTGCGTAAAACGCCTAGAACTTAGCCACAGGCTGCGCACAAAATGTGTGCAAAAAGCAGGGGAGGGGACAAGTAGGGAACTTATACGTCGGCCAGTCCGCAAGCCATGCACAGCTTGTACACATGTGCTATTTGTCAAAACGTTGTCTAATAAATACGGTAAAAACTTAAGCATATAGTCGTCCTTTGATTTCCGATATTGCTGTTCGCATGTCTGCATCCAGAGAAGACTCTTTTTCGATCTTCTCGACAGAATGTATTGCTGTAGTGTGATCTTTTCGGCCAAGTTCACGGGCAATCTTTGGGAAGCTCAAATGAAGCTCGCTCCGAAGCATGTACATTGCTACTTGCCGTGGAACGACAATATCTTTGTCTCGCTTTGGCCCCATAATATCGTCTATAGATATTTGGTAGTGTTTTGCTGTTCGCTCCACTATTTGTTTTGCACTAATATGTTTCGGCCGAGACTTTGAAGCACCAAGTAAACTCGTGGCAATTTGAATCTCTGGTTGCAGTCCACGCATCTCGCAAAATGCCAAGAGTTGATTTAGTGCACCTTCGAGCTCACGAATATTCGTCTGAACATGGGTGGCTAGATATTCAACAACACTTGGTTCGAGTGATATGCCATGCACAGTAGCCTTTGTTTGCACGATGGCACAACGAGTTTCGAAATCAGGAATTTGCATATCAATGCTCATGCCCCAGTTGAATCGGCTACGCAGACGTTCTTCTAGGGTTGGTATATCTTTCGGCGGTTTGTCGCTACTTATTATGATCTGCTTATTTGCCTGATGGAGTGCATTGAAGGTATGAAAAAATTCTTCTTGGGTTTTCTCTTTGCCGGCTATGAATTGCATATCATCAACGATGAGCACGTCCGCGCTTCGATAAAAACCAGCGAAGTCAGTGTTTTTCTTGTAACGAATAGCGTCTAGAAATTCCTGAACAAACTGCTCCGAAGAGATGTATACAACATGAGCGGAGGGGTTTGCTGCAACTATCGCGTTACCAACGGCTTGAATGAGGTGGGTTTTACCAATACCAACGCCACCATAAAGAAACAATGGGTTGTAGCGTGATCCTGGCGCACTGGCGATGGCTTGGCAAGCAGCGTAAGCCAGTTCATTACCGGAGCCTACTATAAAGTTTTCGAATGTGTAGCGTTCGTTCAGACCTTGACGATAGGAGTGTCGGACGCTGGTGCTGTTAGTCGGTTTTGGGGTAGACGGCGCTGGCGCAGACATGATGACAGTCTCTTCACTTCTTTTGTGCAGTGAACCACCACCGGCGACAATCTTGTACTCGACCTTATCTGGCTCAACACCGTTCTTTTTAAGTGTGTCAACAATGAGCTGATTAAATTTGCGCTCTAGTTGGTTTTTGACAAATACAGTTGGGACCCCAACAACGAGGATATTGTCCTTGTTGCGGATGAGTTGCGTATTCTTGAACCAAGTAATATAGCTAGCACGCGAAACAGACAGTTCTATTTCACCCAACACCGCTTGCCATAAACTATCTTTCATAACCCTCGACTCACTATCTTTTATCCCCATTTTTGTACCAACACCCAAGAACGCTTAGCCTGTGCTTTGGTTGGTCGCTAGTCTGTATTCTATACAAAAAACCTCGAGTTTTCCACATGCCGTGTAGTGCGACACCTGAAACTATATAAAATCCTTGCAAACAGGAGTGATTTTGTGCACAGAGAAGGACCCCATCTTGTAATCTGTGGAAAACACTTGGTCAATGGTGGAAAACTTGATAGAATTAGTGGGTTAAATATTGTTAATTTGACGCAACAAAGCCGTAGTAAAATTTGTAACGAACGAAAACTGCGTGCATAAGTACGTGTTAACAATACCTTTCAAATATTAACCATTAAGGATACAGTAAGAGTAATGCCAAAACGAACATACCAACCAAAAAAACGACACCGGTCTCGCGAGCACGGATTCCTAAAACGAATGGCGAGCAAAGCTGGCAAGAACATTCTTCGCGCACGCCGAAATAAAGGTCGCGCTCGACTTACGCATTAAACTGCTAAACCACGGTAATGATTTCATATAAACACCGGTTTCATGGGCATAATAGTTTGCGCTATGTGTATTCGCATGGGAAAACAATCAGATCTTCGAACCTGGCCATACGGGTCGCAGAGAATTCGAACCGGTCGGTTTATCGCTGCGCAGTGGTTGTGAGTAAAAAGATCAGTAAATCTGCAGTCAAAAGAAACAGGATGCGTCGCCGGCTATACGAGATTATACGTAAAAACCAAGACCGACTTTCTCTGTCGGCAGATATAGTAATCACCGTGTACAGTGATCAGGTGGCAACTATGCCAGGGAACGAACTAGAGACAACACTTAAAAAGTTGCTTGACCAAGCCGGCATCCTGGCAGACGAGAAGACCGCCGAAAAGAAATAGAACGACACTGTCTACAGGGACGGTTGAATTGATTGCATGTTATGATAGATGCATAGCTTGCAGTACCGGTCGTGTCGATTATCCCCTGTTGCTTAGTCGTCTGGCCATTTTTATAGCTACAAACCGTTTAACCTAACTCGCCCCAAAGAGGAGCCTCAATGTTCACTACACTGATAGTACAGCCAATATTTAACCTACTCGTCCTTATATACGCCCTACTGCCTCGACACAACTTTGGCCTGGCGATTATTCTGTTCACCATTACAGTTCGGCTGATGATGTGGCCACTTGTAAAGAAGCAGTTGCATCAAGCAAAGGCCATGCGCGAACTGCAACCAGAGCTTAAACGCATAAAAATTGCAGCCAAAGGTGATAAACAAAAAGAATCAGCCATGATGATGGAGCTCTATAAAGAGCGCGAAATCAATCCCTTCTCTAGCATCGGTCTTTTACTGGTTCAGATACCTGTTTTTATAGGGCTTTATAGTGGGCTAAAACGAATTGTTGATAATCCAAAAGCTATTGTTGACTTCTCGTACCCCTTCATTGCTAACTTGCCGTGGATCAAGACCATTGCAGCAGACATTAGTAAGTTCGATAGTACCCTCTTTGGTTTTGTCGACCTATCACGTGCTGCAATAAGTAAAACAGGCGGTGGCATATACTGGCCAGC
>CAYJDY010000058.1:0-5568 GCA_964369045.1 uncultured Candidatus Saccharibacteria bacterium | reverse complement strand
CATTTTCCTTAGCAGGATTCTCGTTCGGATCTCTTTCTCCTTTGGATTCCGCATATGAATATGTTTCCAAACCCATAATCAAGTTGACACATTCACTGGAAATATACAGTCTGTTGCTCTTAAACAGCTCGCGCACGATGTTTATACCAGCAACAACGCTCCCTTTCCCTTTTTTCACCTCTCTCACGTTGACCATGCGACGTTTCAGCTCCTCAATAGCCGCAGGGTTCTCAGGGTCGGGGTATACGCGGTGGAATTTCTGCGCTCCGACATATTCTGCTATCTCTGCATCAGTCTTTCCTCGGTGTACCCATTCCGCAAACACAAAATAGCGAGAGTCGTAGTCCTTTCCTATGGAGATAACCGCAGCGGGGTGAGTAAATCCGAAGTCGGCACCTGCAATGACCTCTGCAAAGTGCTCCGGAAGCTGTGTCGGGCCGATAACATGCCTATTTCGGTCAAATTCCTTATATACCAGCCCCTCAGTCTTCCTGAAGTCGGCCATGTATTCCTGTGCAAAGCGGTCCTCAGTAAGCTCTGTGCGCGCCTTGTCTATTTCCTCTTTCGGAAGGTGGGGGTTGTCGTAACTGGTGAAGTGGTAGCTTTTATAGTCGGCATCTTTCGCCTCCATCCGGTAGAGATCGTAGAAATGGTTGAATCCTTTCGGGGTGCTGATGAAAAGGACAGACCCCTTATAGTCCGTCAGTGCTGGGCGGAGTACCTCGTGCCATCCTTCCCAGAAGTTGCGCATGCTTGCCACCTCATCGATGACCAACATGTGAAACTTCTGTCCACGAAGAGACTCCACTGACTCCCATCCTCGCAGGACAATAATAGAGGTACCCCCTTGTGTCGTCTTCACTTCAACCTCCAAGCGTGATTCGTTAACGTTTTTTGTGATGGGGGCACAGATTTTCTTGAGTTCTGCCCAGACAATATCCCTTGCCGATTGGTAGGTTGGAGCGAGATACGCAACCCGCTTATCTGGCCCCTGCACCGCACACCCAAGCATCTCCCATGCCGCCAGTGTAGACTTTCCAAAGCGCCGTCCAGCACAAGCAACCCTAAAACGGTGGTTATCTGATACGATTTGTGACTGTGCTGGGTGAAATTGTATTGCGTCAGACATGTTCTTTTATGGGGGGTACGTCAATAATGTCACCTTCAATGATGGGGGAGCCGAGATTGAACTTCTTAGTGATTTCTGCCGGCATAACGATGATGTTGTTTGTGATACCGCCAGGCTGGTCGCCATTTACATGCAAACCAACCTCTTTCATTAGAGGCTCAAGTGTTTTTCTCTTGTTTGTTAAATCATCATCTTGATTTGCTACCTTCATCCATTCGTTTATAAGGTATTGAGGAGTAACACCCCATGAATCCAACAACTCTGACTTTGGAAGCTTCTGGAGTGCCATTTTGGGCACAATTAGGGGTAGTTTATCGGCGAGTTCGTCCTGTTTGCTTCGTGAGCGTTTCATTGATAAGGATTATACCATGAATAGAGATAAGTGAATAGAGAATGAGAGCCGATATATAGAAATAATTTATAGTATCTCCTAAAAATTCGGGTTGGGGGTAGGGGGGGTCTTATAGTGCCATACTATAATGAAAAGTCAATAGAATATAACAAAAAAACAATAACACATAATATGTATATGTCTAGTGCATATGCGTCGCAGAATAACTATTTTACGACGCATATATATAAAACGGCTATATAGAGCCGTTTTATGGCATTTATGTTTGACATATATATGATAATGTTTCAACTATTACCACAAAAAAACAAAACAAAGACGATCATGCACGCCGGAAACACTCAAAAGCCGGGAAAACTATTGACAACCGACAAACACAACGCGCAATGATGTCTTTTCCCTTGACATTTTCCTAAAACATACACGCAGAATACGGCTTAACAGAGCCGTCAAAATAACCATCATTTTTACCTATATAGGACTATCATTCTAATTGAATATATATATTTATAATAAAAAAAAATAACAATAAATCTTTTTTATTTGACATAATGACATGCCTATTGGAAAATCACCCTAGAAAAATATAGACTGGTCTTCGTAAATTGGCACACATATTTTTCATTTGTCAAAAAGCCCTATTTTCCATCATTTTTTTTGCTCATTCCATACACATTCCATAAGTTATCCACACATATATATTGTCATGCCCTATACATATGATATACTTACACTATAAGCAAAACAAAACTCTATAATATTATACAATAAATTATAAACCAGTCAAAACATATTGACACAAACAAAAAACGCTATGCAAACCTTTTACATAAAAACGCATTCCGGATCGTATCCAGTTTATAAAAACATCATGCCGGCGATCCTGTACTCCTTCCGGCTTCTCGTGGCTTCCGTGCTCATTACGGCCGCAATCGTGCGCATTATCACGATCTCATAGTCTATAAACATGTATACAGTCATCACGTATGAGGGACAAGGGTTTTTAGAAAAGCGTGTCACGTGCGACACGATAGAGGAAGCGTGCAGTATCGCCCTGCTGGACGATAGTGCACGTATTTATAAAAACGGAAAGCAAATCGCATAATCACTCTCTCTCTATGTCACCACGATCAACTCAAAAAATGCCTAGATGTACGCAATGCGGCGCGCCTGTAGGCATCCTCGACACGTTTCCCGGAAATATATGCCTCAAGTGTCACGCAAAGCGTTTCGATGAGCAAAACACGCTTGAAACGCTTACGGGAAAAAATATCGCCGCATCCTTTATTAAAAGCATAAACAAATAAACATATAAACATATGGAAAACGATATTGTTGAAACAATAGAGCACAACGGCTTTACCATCCAGATCATTCCCGATTATGATTACGAGCACGACGATGATGGAATGGGGCAATTGCATTGCGATAGCAGGGATTTATACCTCGGCGCGATCCGCAAAGACGGAAAAGAAGTGAAGGCTCCCGTAACGCTAAAATGTTCTATAGCGTACATGCTGGATATTCTCAAAACATCGCATGTTTTTTATGGGTCTTACGGGTCGCATAGCGGGCAATGGTTAAATTCTATGCGCGGCGAATTATCACCCAGGGAATTGGAAAAACTCGCAATGGCGGAATACAAAAAAGAGTACACGACAAAAAAGGACAAAGAGGACACGCCTTTTGCTGATTTTCTCTACGAAATTGAAACACGTGACGTTATAGAGCCGGAAGAAAGAAACGATGTCCTCCTGATCATAGATAATGACATTATCGGGAAGCAATCAGCGCATGATATCGTAAAAGGTTGTTGGCAATATTGGGATGACGTTATTCGCGGCAACGTGTACGGCTTCAATATTGTTGATAAGGACGGCGATAGCATCGACGACGGATCGTGTTTTGGTTTTGTCGGCGATGAGTACATGATTAAGGATGCAAAAAGCATCATAGACTCGCTGGATGCCGTGAAATACTATCGGGCCAAGTATAAAAAACAAATTGCACGCCATGCGGAAACCATCAAGGCATTATCCAGTAAAATAGCATAACCATGGAAAAAATAGAATTGACGATTATCGACACGCCTTACACTATTGACACGTATTCCACATTTACGACAGACCACGCTGAGGAGTACTTGCTAGAGGCTATGCGGGAAGAAAATCCAGATATTGTATACGATGATATTGACTGGAATTACGACCACGCCGGATATATCCAGGCACTAGCGGAAAATTGCGTGTCGCTCATGAATAAAAATATATGCGATACTGTTATCCAGTCAATCACGCTTGACGGGAAGGCGTACAGCCCTAGAGAGTATAATTTTACAACGGACAACGCGCCGATCAGTATCACATATAACGAAGACGCACTCCTCGCATATATCGAAGCGCACCGGGAAAAGTACGAAAAGGAAAAGCGCCGGAGCTATGATGGATATATGTGGTTAGGCGATGAGCGCGACAACGAGCTACAGTGGTACATGCAAACAGTAAGCACGGCGCTATATTCTATTGAGGATTACTATATGGACCAACAGGAAAACGACCAAGTGGACGCATATGCTTTCCTTAATTATGAGATTATGCCATATTGCGCAACGTGTAGGGAAAACAGGACTAGTGATGGCGAATGCCGCGACTGTAGACGTGTAAAATTGCAAAAACAGCGCCAACTCATAACAGAAAAAGAGGAGCGTTTTCTTTTGAGTGTCGGAATAACTCGTGATGCTTTCGCAAGTCTAACGCAAGAGCGCAAAAAAGAGCTAAAAAAAGCATGGGATATTTTTGAAGCATAGTCTCGCGCTATAGTGTCGGATCATTCCGGCATTATATGGGCGATATTATAACCAGCCCCGCAGCACGGCGTGACATCCTAGTCACTCGCGAGCGTGTACATTGACAACTTATGTATATATCAATTGACAAACAGGGCGCTATTTCAGCACTCAAAAAGAAAATAGCGGAATGTGTCATAGCGGAAGCCGTGATACTTCGCGGAATTGAGGGAATGAAAAGCGTGAAGCATCATAAGGAAGTGAACAAGCGCGTTATAACGGCAATCAAAGCGCTTGGGGGGTATGCATCACTATCACTCGATTATACACCGCGCATTGTCCTGTACTTCGACCATGACAAGCGTATATATAGCACAAGTAAACCGGATCAATGGGGTGTATCAACAGCATACTACTTCAGTGAAACGCAAGTGGACATATACTTTAAGGGCGGATATACGGAAATGATCGAAGCAGCACAAGAGCGCCTTGCCGGCATTGTTGCATCACGTGAACGCTATCAAGCGGAAATGGAAAATATCGACGCAATTATAAAAGACGTGCAAGCGCTCAATGATGCATATGAGAAAGTAGAGAAGCATAGCTACATTGTCCGCGAAGTCTTCGGGGTAAAATAACACTATGGAAAATCAAAGAATCATAGAAGAAACAAAGAAGTATTTTGCACTTGCAATCAAGTCCGGATTACTCAAGTTTGAAATTGAGCAATCAAAATATGACAATACCGGGAATGATCGTGGTTGGTTGAGTGTGTACTATCTCGAAAATCAAGACTTTGAACCAAGTGTCACACATAACTATAATTGGCGGATATTGTGTGCACAAGCAGTCAAAGATTATTATTTTCTCGACGGTACGCCGGACACTCTCGGGCTTGTGAATAGAATCACAACAATGCTTGCTGAAAACTTAAGAAGCGCACGCCAAGACGTAAACGGATTAATGAAGAAAACAGTATGAAACTCTACGCAACCACGACAAGCGACAAGCACGGCCGGGAAGCAAAAAAAGGCGGCGATAGCTTCATACATGTAAAGATAACACGCGGCAATATTGAGTTAGGCCGGCTTGGGGTATATGAGATCGAAAACGGCGGAGGGTATCGCATCTATTGGAAAGGACCGGCGGACACTTTCGACGCAGCAAAGGGATACACGGGAAAAGAGATATATAACAGCGACAACGACACGCGCACCACGTAGCCCCTCAAGGCCACGTACAGCGCAAAACGAAAACGCACACAAATTACTAGGATTGTGTGCTTTTTTGTATTCCCGGGGG
>CAYJDY010000057.1:0-5581 GCA_964369045.1 uncultured Candidatus Saccharibacteria bacterium | reverse complement strand
CCGCGGCTCTGGAGCCCTGGTAGTACCTGGAGCACGCCATTCTTTGTGCCTTTGTTCCATCGCGGGTTCTGTCGGCAGGCCGCCTCAAGCTGGCCACGGTTGGCAAGGGTCAGCATGGTGCTGGCCTCAAAGGCCGCCTCGCCCTTGTTCCAAACGAAGTCGATGAACGTTGCGCGGGCGAAGTCGTCATAACTCGGCCAGTACACCAGCGCACGCATGGCGGCGGCTTCGGCCAGCAGGTAGCGGCGCTTCTCGATGCGGAAGCAATCGGCCGGCGTGTAGTAGCGCCCCGCCACCACTTCGGGGCCGGTCACCCCGTTGCACACCGTGAGCGGCTGGCCGCGCCCCAGCTTGTCCACGTAGGGTTTGCCGATGTGCTTGCCGCTGCTCTCGTACTGGCTGCCCATGACCATGGCGATCTTGACCGCCATGCTGGTGCTGGTGTCTGCAGCCACGGCCTGGATGTACTCGTTGCGCAGCGCCTCGGGTGTGGGCTCTGCGTTCTGGATGCTGACCCCTGCGGCCAGCATGACCAGGGCAGCCAGAGAGCCAGCCAGCGCTTTAGGGACTTTGGAGGGCATTTTCATTTTGGCGGCACTCCGCTTTTCATCGCCGTCCAGAAAGCCGCTACCGAAGCGCCCAGGCCGACGACATAGCCCAATGGCTTGGCGGCCTTGCCGATCCACTCCAGCACTTTCATGGCCCCTTTGAAACTGCGGAAGGCTTCCAGCAGCTCGGCGGTGTCGGCCTTGATCGCCTTCGTGTCGTCGGTGTTTTCTTTGAGCAAGCGCCGGAACTCGGCTTGCTCCAGCTTCACGGCGGTGATTTCGTCGGCAAGAGAATTCATGCGTCGATCCCCCTTGTCTAGCGCTCTGGCCACATCGTTTTCAAATGCTTCGTGCATGCCTCCCCCTGCGTTGAGATTGAATTAGTCGATTTCGATTTGGAACAGCGGCAGGCTGGGCGCCGCGCCCTCGATGGCGCCATCACGCACAAACACTTTTTCGCCCACCTGGGCATCGCCTCGCGCCAGCAGTTCGCCGCCGCCCGGCAGCTGAACGCGGGCCACATCGCCCGAGACAGACAGCACCGTGGCCACCTGCAGGGGTGGGCGGGCCACCAGGTCAGAAAACGCTTTCCAGAGGTTGGTGGTCATGGGTGCCTTTCAGTCGGTGCCATGGGTTTCCACGGTGAGGGTTTGGCGCAGCGTGGGGCGCTGCCAGTCCAGCGCCGTGCCGCGCACGATGCCAACGCGGGTCACCGCACCGTCGAGGTAGCGCACGAACTTGCCGGGCTGGATCAGCCCCGTGGTGGCCAGCACCGGCAGGCGCAGGCTTACCGGGGCCTGGGGGCCGGTGTCTGCCAGCACAGCGGCCGCGCGCTGGCGGGCTGCGTCCACATGGGTGATGAGGGGGTCGGTGATGCCGGGCGCGTCCACATCGCCAGCGGTACCGGCGCGCTTGGCTTCTACCTGCACGCCACCGGCCACGCCCGCAACGTGCACCCAGTTGTAGGCGGGCTTGCTGACCCACTCCACCCCTTCCACCTCCACCACATCGGCGGGCAGCTCGTAGTCGGGCGTGAGCGCGCCCCAGGCCCAGGGCATGGCCGGGTAGCGCGGCAGGATGCGCAGGGTTTGCGCCGTGGCGTGCGGCTGCACGTAGCCGCCCGCAGCGGTGGCAATGGCATTGATGGCGCTGATGTAGCTGCCCTGGTGCGTCCACAGGCCTGCAGGCACCTGCCAGTCGGTCAAGCCCCAGGCCACATCCCACCCAATACCCACCCCGTTGAGGGTGAGCGCATCGGCGGCCAGCTGCTGCGCCGTTTTGGTGGTGGCGTTGCCAAAGTTGAGGGCTGGGCTGTAAGGCGCATCAAGCACCGCCCCCAGGCCGCGCCCCTGCACGTTGATGCGGGCGCTGCCGTGGGTGCGGCTGCGGGCCATGGATTCAGCGCATAGGCGGTAAGGCACGCCGTTCACCGTGGCCTCGACCACCACGGGCAGGCCATCCACCGGCACAAGGTACTGGCGGGCGCTGGCGGGCAGGCTGGCCGACCAGTTCCACGTCCAGCTATCCACATCGATGGACATGGAGAACGACTCAGCCTGCAGGGGCACGTTGCCCGCTACGCGGCGCAGGGTGATGCTGTTGACGGTCACATAAACCTTTCGGACGGGGACAACCACCACGCCCGGCTCGGGCTCTGGCCCCGGGTCATGGCGCTCGCACACAAACACCAGGCCCAGCGGCAGGCTTGGGTCGTGCAGCTCTTCAAAAACAAGATCAGCGGGCAGGCTGGGCACGTAGCACGGGTCTGGCTGCGGCTGCACCGGGCGGGGTGTGACGCCTGGCGGCGGCTTGCGCGCCTCTTCGTACCGGCCAGCCACGGCGCGGGCCAGTTGCTTGGCATCGCGGAACCCGGCCAGCACCACCGCAGCAGTGCGTGCGGCTTGCTGGTACTGCTGGGCCGTGGTGTTGCGCAAGCGGCTGGCGTCTTCGTAGCGCTGCAGCACCACCAGGGCAACATGGGCCGCTTGCTGGTACTGCTGGGCCACAGCGTTGCGCAGCGGCTGGCCTTGCTCAAAACTTTGCGCCACAGGCGACGCAGCCAGCGCGCGGGCCTGCTGGTAGCCCTGCCGCAGCAGGGATTGCAGAGAGGCGGCACCTTCGTAGCGCACCTGCACCAGCGCGCTGCGCTGCTCAGCGTTTTGCCACAGGGCAGACAGCACCGCCTGCAAAGGCTGGGCCTGTTCGTACCTAGCCAGGGTGCCAGCCCGCACAGGCCGCGCCTGCTGGGCCGCGCTCTGCACCACGTTGACCATCGGGCGTGCCACGTTGACGTCATAAGCCACAGGCACTGCGCCGCGCAGGCCAGACAGGCGGCCCGTGGCGCGCGCAAGCACCAGGCGGCGCACAGGCACATGGCCACGCAAGCCGGTGATGCGCCCTGCTGCGCGCAGCGAAACCGCCCCGACACCGCCGCCCCCATCGTCGCCAAAGACGATTTCGACAGGGCTGCCGGTTGGATTGGCGCCAGCGCTAAAAAGCAGGTCAGTGCTTGCCACACGTCATGCCCTCACGTCAGCGCCGTTTCGCCCAGCTGCACCAGGCCGCCCGCGTACAGCAGGGGCGATGTTTCGCCAGCAGGGGTTTCACCGCCCTCCAGCTGCCAGCCGCCGCCGTTGGCCGCGTCGGTGCAGTTGCTGGTGGCAATGATGGAGCCATCTGCAGCCACCCAATCAGCCCAGCGAGGCAGGCCGGTGGACATGACCAGGGTGCCCTCCACATCGCGCGGGTACATCACCAGCGCACCACCCACAATGGCGGCACAGGGCTTGAGCAGCACCACCTCGGCCTGCGGTGTGTCGGTGCGCGGTACCGCGATGGAGGCAGGCTGCGGCGTGGTGTAGATGCGCACGCAGGCAAACCCCGCGCCCTGGTCTGCACGGGCAATGGTGGCGGCCAGCTGCGCGGCGGCGGCTTCGGGGCCGACTTCCCAAACGGCGCTCATGGGGCCACCTCTGGCGCCAGGCGGCTGGCAGCCACTGGGCGAAAGTTACCCGCAGCGTCTTCGACCAGGGTCAAAAACTCTTGGCGGGTGTCGATACCCTCGAAGGCAAAGTCGCCAGTAGTGGGGTCACTCCACACCTCACGCACGGGCATCTTGCTGCGCTGGTGCAGCAACACCACACGCGACTTGGCTGGCGCATCGGGGGTGCCAGCTGCGCCCTTGATCTTGGTGGTTCCCCAAATACGTCCAGAGCCTCCAAACTGCAGATCGACAGCCAACTGCTGGCGACCGGGCGCCACAGCCAGCAGCGGTCCAGGAATCGACCGGACCATCCAGCTCTGCATGCCGGTGGCAAGCAGCGGCCCATCAAACACAATCGGCAGCGCCAGCATGGTGTCCAGCCCCTGCGCCAGACCACCCGATGCCTCAATCAAGCTCTGCGGGGTGGACCACACCGCACCATCGTCAGAGAACTGAAGCCTCACATTGGCAGGCGCATACGAGCTTGAAGTGGGGTAAACGCGCACCTTGCGCACATCCACCGCGCTCAAGAAGCTGTACCCAACCCACTGTGGGTAGGCTACGCCCGAAGCGGTGGCGTAATACGTGTTGAGGTTCTTATCAAATAGATAAGCCTTCAGGTAAGAACCACCGTACTCGCTGCTGGCTGAGCCAACACCGCCCACCGACAAGTCCTCGCCTTGCGCATCAAAAAAGCCCACTTCTCGCAGGTCAACCGTACTCCCAGGCCCCTTGTCAAAAAGGATGCGCCAATGCAGATGCGCCGCCACGTCAAACTCCCCACGGCCCAGTAATGTCCACAAACATCACGCCGGTAGGGCTGCTAACAGGATCGCTCACCGTGATAGCTTCAAAAGTCCTGCCCGCATAGGGGCCCTGGCCCACAATGAGCTGGCCCGTTGCAAATGCCCCGCTGCCAATCAGCGGCTGCGGCGAGTGGTACACGCCTGGCAGCACTCCGCGCAAGTCGCCCCCTTGGTACAAATCGACTGGGCCAACGCGCAGTGAGTTGTCAGACGGGTTGGGGAACGTGAGTGACATGGTTGCGTAACCAGACGATCCACTAAACACGCGCGATGACTTCGCCAAAGGCCCCAGCTTGTTCAGACCCAGCGCTCCACCGATCCCCGCCGCACCCCGAGCGACATAGCACGCGTGATACGAGGATGTGATCGAGCTGATTGCTGCAGAGCCATCGAGCGCGTCTACCACAAGGCTGTTGGATACACCCAAACCGCCACCAGACACCATGCACGCGTAGGGATCCACCCCCTTACTTGACACAAAATCGCCCAACACATAAACGCCGTAGGAATCAGGGTACGACTCATGAGGCGCAACCGCCAAGATCATCACGCGCTCGCTGATGTACATGCGCCAAGGCCTCGCAGCAGTGGTCGCTGCGTCGCTCTTGGGCAAGTAGAGGCCGCCTGCAAACTGCGCTTCGGTCGGGAATCGGCCCGTACCCGTGTTGATGTCTGTCATGACCTCGTACCCGACCACACGCGCCCGACTTGTAGTTGTGTCGTCAATGCGCAGCACGCAGCCAGTGGCCTCGGGCACGGACGGCTTGAGGGCGATGACATTGGTGAGCGCGCCCGAAAACAACTCTTGCCATCCAGCGGGCGCGGCCTTGCTGGTAATGGAGCCGGTTGCAGCACCATCGGGCACCCCGGGCGCGGCGAAGGTGACCGAATTGCCTGTGGCCGACAAAATCACCTTGTTGCCATTGAGCGCTGCAGGCGTTGCCCCAGCGTATTGCGCAACGTGGCCCGCCTTGAAAGGATGCGCCCCCGCATAAGTGGCTGTTGCGACACCGCTGGCCACCGTGAGCGATGCAACAGCACCAGCGCCGAGGCCGTCCACTGCACAGGCCTTGACCACAGCACGCAGTGCCCCGACAGCGCCGCTCAGCACAGGCGCGCCAGTCTGGGAAGAATCAAAAGTAAAAATCATGTCTGCCTCGCTCAGATGACTGGTGTAGTGGGCGCACGATCCACATCGCCGCGCTCGGTGATTTCAAAGGCGTAGTCGGTGCCAGTGGCCTGGC
>CAYJDY010000056.1:0-5623 GCA_964369045.1 uncultured Candidatus Saccharibacteria bacterium | reverse complement strand
ATACGCTAGCCAAAAGCCAGTGCTTGTGGTAAAATACAAGTAATTGGTGCGTTAGAAACCGCTTGATTAGTTTTATAAAGAGCGGTTCTTTTATTATCATAGGAGCAAAGATGGATCCAAAGAAAATTCGAAATGTGGCTATTATTGCGCACGTTGACCATGGAAAAACAACCCTCGTTGATGGGCTATTAAAGCAGTCTAATACCTTCCGCGACAACCAGGCCGAGATGAGCCAGGATCTTATTATGGATAGCGGTGATCAAGAGCGTGAGCGTGGTATCACCATTACTGCAAAGATTACTGCCGTACAACACGACGATTTTCATATCAACATCATCGATACTCCTGGACACGCCGACTTTGGTGGCGAAGTAGAACGTACTCTAAACATGGCCGATGGTTGTCTATTGATCGTGGACGCACAAGAAGGTCCAATGCCACAAACTAAGTTTGTGCTAACCAAGGCGCTTGCTTTGAACCTTAAGCCTATTGTGGTGATTAATAAGATCGACAAGCCAGGAAGTCGAATTTCTGAGGTCGAAGACGAACTAGCAGATCTCTTCCTAGAACTTGCTGTGCACGAAGATCAACTGCACTATCCTGTCTATTACGCAATCGGCCGTGCCGGTAAAGCCTGGAAAGAACTTCCGAGCGATCCTGATGCTGATGGCGACCTATCTGTGCTGTTCGATGGAATTATCAACGATGTACCTGCACCAAGCGTCGAACCCGATCTTCCATTCCAGATGCTTGTAACTGCCCTTAGCTGGGATAGCTTCCAGGGCAAGTACGCTGTCGGACGTATCAGTCGCGGTAGTATCAAAGCCGGCGATCCAATTGCTGTCTGTAAAAAAGATGGAACAATCGCCAAAGCAAAAATAGATCGTATCTATAATCATCAAGGTCTCGCTAAGATCGAGACAAAAGCGGCTATTGCAGGTGATATCGTCAGCGTTACTGGTGCCCAAGACATTCAAATCGGTGAGACTATCGCTGATCCTGAAAAGCCAGAGGCACTACCAGTACTCGAAGTCGAGGCACCGACACTAAAGATCTACCTCGGTCCGAACACATCTCCATTCAAAGGACGAGAAGCCGACTTCAGTACCAGCCGACAAATTGCCGACCGGCTCAAGAAAGAGCTCGAAACAAACATTGGTCTACTCGTAGAGCAAGACGGCATCGGTTTCTTGGTATCTGGTCGTGGTGAGCTACACCTCAGTGTACTTATCGAAACTATGCGCCGTGAAGGCTTCGAATTCGAGGTTGGACGCCCTCAAGTTGTCACACGCGAGGAAGACGGCAAAACTATGGAACCACTCGAAGAAGTGATCATTGAAGTTGGTGCAGAACAAGTCGGAAGCGTCCAGGCTGAGCTGGGACAACGACGAGCAATACTCAAAGAACAATTCACCACCAATAAAGGTGTTACTAAATTGATCTATGAAATGCCAACTCGAACACTACTTGGCCTTCGCAACACTCTCATGACTGCAACCAAGGGTACTGCCATCATGAACAGCCTGATTATTGGCTATCAGGAACTTGGTGCAAGCCTCAGTCAGCAACGTAGTGGCGTACTCATCGCCTTCCAGACTGGAAACACAACTGCATATGCACTTCAAACTGTCGAAGAGCGAGGCACTTGCTTTGTGGGCCCAGCAACTGAGGTATATGCCGGACAAATTATCGGCCTCAACACTCGTAGTGATGACATGGAGATCAACGTTGCCAAAGAAAAACACCTGACAAACATGCGTAGTAGTAGCAGTGACGGTGTCGTACAGTTAACCCCGCCAGTTATCTTTAGCCTAGAGGAATGTCTAGACTTTCTCGAGAATGACGAACTGCTAGAAGTCACGCCAAAACACCTCCGACTTCGCAAACGCGAGCTCGATCCCAACAAACGCAAACGCCAAAAAAGCAACTCTTAACTCACTAGTTGCAATCTACGTATCATGATAGAATTCGGTTACTATTATTTTCATTGGTAAAGGACACGTATGGCAAAGCTGGAACATCTGAAAATAAACCCACATTTTATTGATGATGTAGCTCCTGAAGTCTACCGAAGTATTTTCGAAACCGATGAGGTTCGTCTACTCCAGGAAAAAGTGTCACAAGTACGTGGAATAATCGATCTAGCCCTGCAGGAAACTGGAGTTAGTATTGTCGGTGATAGTTTCGGCGATTTTCAGACGCCTGGAGCACTGTCTGCCGGATTCAATGTCAGATTGCCTGGTAGGATTTATAAACGATACAACGAACCGTTCACATCGGGAGTCTCGCATACGAACGGCAAAGTTAAAGGCTGGGTACATATACCTACAGATGACACCGGTGAATTCAGACTTAATATTGTCCGGCGACCACTTAGAAATAGTAACCTGAGTATAACGATCCCAAATCATCCTGACTTATTACAAATACCGTCTGGTCCTGTTGATTCAGAAAAAACAAGATTCACAATTCTGGGTATTTCGGCAGCCGCAAAGTTTGCTAGATCTTGGGAAATACATTAGCAAAAGCGATTTCGTGCTGGACAAGTACTGAGGTTCGTGTTATTATTAAAGTCTTATTGTGATTCTTTTGAATGTCGAGTCGTTTAGTTTATATTCTCGCTGTTCAGGTCTTCGCAGTTAGAGAATATAAATCACAAGGTTTTATATATCCGGCACATTGCCGTTATACATTAATGCTTTGTACAAAAAACGAAAGGTACATTCTTGTACAACAACACATACTCTAGTTATGGCCGTAAAAGTGGCGGTCGCTCATCTTATAAAAGCAGTCCTAAAAGTCGAGGCAACCGTCGTGGTGCCTACATCGACCCTATTAAATTCGTAAACAAGCCAAAGCCACGTGCTGAACAGCCTGTTTACGTTGCAGAACATACTTTTGCTGACTTCCCATTGCACGATGGGCTTAAGCGCAACATTACTGCTGCAGGATATGTAACACCAACTGCCATCCAAGATCAGGCTATTAAGCACGTTCTTTCTGGTAAAGATGTTATAGGACTTGCAAACACCGGTACTGGTAAAACAGCTGCCTTCGTGTTGCCTATGATCCAGCGATTGCTCGACATGCCAAAAGGCACCACCGCGCTCATCGTTGCTCCAACACGTGAGCTCGCACAGCAAATTGATGACGAATTTAGAATCTTCAGTAAAGGTTCTGGTTTCCTATCCGTACTTTGTGTAGGTGGAATGAACATCGTTCCTCAGATTCGAACTTTCCGAAACAACCCTGAAGTCGTCATTGGTACCCCAGGACGTCTCAAGGACCTCGTAGAACGTGGCGTACTATCTCTCGCAAAAACTCACATCGTCGTACTTGACGAAGCTGACCAGATGCTCGACATGGGCTTCATTACTGATATCGAATTCCTCGTTGACCTGCTTCCTGCAGAGCGACAGGGCCTTTGTTTCAGCGCTACAATGACTCCAGGAATCAGTAGTCTCATCCACAAGCTCCTTAAAGACCCAGAGACAATTTCGGTTGTTTCTCCTGTAACTAGCGAGCATATCGCTCAAGACGTAATCCGTACTACGAAAGATCAGAAGATCAATATGCTTACTGAAATGCTTGGCGATCCTTCATTCGAGAAAGTACTCGTTTTTGGTGAAACGAAATGGGGCGTTCAAAAGCTTGCTGATCACCTAAACCAGGTTGGCCATAAGGCAGAAGCTATCCACGGAAACAAGAGTCAGCCACAGCGTCAACGAGCACTCAATGCCTTCAAACGTGATCACGTTAAGGTTTTGGTTGCAACTGATGTTGCAGCACGCGGACTCGACATCCCAAATGTTAGCCATGTCATCAACTTTGATCAGCCTAACAGCTACGCAGACTACGTTCACCGCATTGGTCGAACTGGTCGCGCAGGTAAGACTGGTCAAGCTTACACCTTCATAGCGAACTACTAAAAGAGCCTAGCTTCTTCACGGCTCAAAGATCAAGCCTCTCTACGTGAGAGGCTTTTTTAATACTGTTATACTAATAGTACTAAGAGGAGACCCAATGCAGTTATCAATATTCGCACATCACACAGCAGAACATACTGCTACAAGCAACTCGTTTTATATTGTGGCGGGGCTCATTGTAGCTAGTCTCATTGTCGTAATAATTGCAAGGAGCACAAAATGAGCGTCTCACTACAAGCCGATAACGCAAAGGTTACTGCCAACGCAGAAGCGACCATGAAAGGTCCGGGTATAGAATCCGGGGCTGCTACCTTTACTGAATACGACGTAGATGGCTGGAAATACGTACACCTAAAATTAGAGCTCCACGGTGACCCGGCGATATTCGTGCCTGGTGTGCACGCAGTACATATCCACGAAAAAGCAGCTTGTGACTGTGATGGATTCAAATGCGCCGGTGGACACTTCGACCCAGGTCCAAATGGTAACACCGACCCAGACGCCAATCATGGCTACCATGCTGGTGATCTGCCTAGTATTACCGTAGACAGCGAAGGTAATGGCATTTTGGAGGCTATAACCACACGCGTGACACTTTCGGATGGTCCTGTATCAATTCTTGGCAAGACGTCTGCACCTGATGGTACATCGTTGATGATCCATGGCAACCAAGATCCTTATACTCCTGGCGAAACTGGCTCTGGCCACAGTGGCGGTCCACGTCTAGCTTGCGGGACAATCATTACAAAGAGCTAAGTGACTCTGTACCCTAATTAGTTTGTAGGTCGGATTGTTCTTTGCGCCACTTGGCGATTTCGGCATGATTACCGCTGAGAAGTACATCTGGCACTTTCATGCCTTTGAATTCTTCAGGACGAGTGTATTGGGGAAATTCCAATGTTTTGCCATCACTAAAACTCTCGATTACAGCACTCTGTTCACCACCGAGAACTCCTGGGATAAGCCGAACTACGCTGTCGACCACAACCATTGCTGGTATCTCTCCGCCTGTAAGTACGTAGTCACCAATAGACACCTGCTGGTCAACAATGGTCGTTATGCGCTCATCATAGCCCTCGTAACGGCCACAAATCAGTATGAGGCCCGTCTTGTCGTCAGCTAAAGTCTGCGCCGTCTTCTGTATCCAGCGTTCTCCACGTGCTGTCATAAGTAGCACCTTGGCACTTGGATCATTCTTTTTTGCGGCCTCAACTGCGCCAAACAGAGGCTCTGGCTTCAGTAACATACCGTCACCACCGCCGTATGGAGCGTCGTCAACAGTCTTACGAGGGCCCAACCCGAAGTCTCGTAGGTTTACATAGCTAATATCTAAAAAGCCTTTATCCTGGGCCTTCCATAGCATGCTCGTGTCCATAACTCCTGGAAACATCTCAGGAAATAAGGTGATAATCTGAATCTTCATTGATGTATATTTTACCATATTCCTTCAGTTCTGACCATATATTAATAGTGGTTTATAGCGCAAGCGGAGTTCTGTCCTAACATAAACAAAAAGAACCCGTATGAAAAATCATAGGGTTCCGTCTGTCACATAAAGCTCCCAATGGTTTTGATTATTTCCATTGGCTCGCAAGAGCTTCTCTTACTGTCATTTTTGTTTTTGATGAACGGTCTTTTTGTAATTTGTAAGACTCGTGTACTAGTGTAGCGAATTATGGGTGTTTTATCAAGCGTTT
>CAYJDY010000055.1:0-5636 GCA_964369045.1 uncultured Candidatus Saccharibacteria bacterium | reverse complement strand
TTGGTGGGCTATGTATCCAAATTTTGGAACACTATTGAGCCTAGTTTGCTAGAAACGGCTCAGCGATTAGCCGCTTTAGGGATGGAGTATTACGATGGCGAAGTTCACTATCAACCGCTTGAGGAGAATAATCATGTTTAGTCTATTGCGTCGATCAGAAAAAATGATAGATTTGTTATCTTCAAAACTATTCAATGAAGAAACGTTTTATGAAACTTTTCTTAAAGACCTAAACAGTTGTGGCAGGGAGTTAATTATTGAATCACCGTTCGTTTCTGCTAAACGGCTAGCAATACTGCTGCCAATATTCGAAAAGCTGAAGTCCCGAAAAGTACGAGTTGTAGTGAGCACTCGAGATCCACAGGAGCATGATGATGAGTGGCAGCGCCTTGCAGCCCTTAGAGCTATCGCTAGTTTGCAGAGCAAAGGTATTCATGTGCTTTACGTTGCAGGCCATCATCGTAAGTTAGCTATCATTGATAGAAGTATCCTCTACGAAGGGAGTTCGAATATACTGTCACAGAACAACAGTCGTGAAGTCATGCGGCGGATTGCATCAGCTTCTTTAGCGTGGCGGATGATTAGATTCATCGGCATCGACAAGCTCATTGGTTGATAAGTGATATAGTAAGATTATATTATGGCAAAACAATACGAGCTAAATGAAAAAGACATTGATAGTGCTATTAGTTATCTAAAGACTATCGATCCGGATAATGCCACACCTGAGTTAGCAATCGCCTTCCTTGAGGAACTACAAGCTAGTGTGCATATTCTTTCGCACGAGGATCCGGAATTCCTTGCAAAGCTCTATAAAGACCTGAAGCAAAAACGGAAAAAAGTCTAAAATACATTGTATCTAGAAAGGTATGATCTTTGAGGCTTTAATATTTAGAGCTTTAACTATTTCTTCAAGTTTATTAATTGTCATGTTTTTAGCATCGCCACGCTCTATAACAGCATAACGATTCGTGCCCATGTTCGCTCTCTTGGCAACTTCTCTTTGAGTGAGTCCACTCTTTTCTCGGGCTAAGCGTAGTTCCGATCCAATTTTTTTCATTGTTTTTTGGCTCATAATGATAATCCTATGATTGATTATAGCTGATTGATATTCTCACTGACTAATAACTTTTTAGGCTTACTGAAATATTGTATATCAATTATAGATTCCTGATATTTTGGATGTTGCTGAAATTCTTCCTTAGCTTCTGATGTCTCGAAGAAGATACTAGCCTTAAATTTATTACCTGGACCCACATCCACCTTACATCGGCAATTCGTTCGTTTATCAAAAAGTTCAATAAATAAAGATGTTAACCGAGCGACTGCCAGGGACAAGCCATCAGAACAACCACGCCTGGATGTGGCCTCAATTATAATAATGTTGCGCGAAGTGGATTCATCACTCTGCATGGTCGTTAGTATGTACTAGGCGAACTTTATAGTCAATTTTATTTTATAATATGCTATGATATCTCTGTGTCAAGCTGGGTGGGTAAAATGGTAACTATTATGATCCCCGTTAATACACTCATCAATCTTAGCTCATATCAGTATCTACTAGGTACTTCACGTATATCGATACTAATTAATGTTTTGCTTATTCTGTTTGGTCTACTGCTTTTTTACCGTTTTGTATTGTCGTATTTGATTTGTTGGGCCCTAGATATCTTAGACTATAGACGATTACGTGATCGTAAGCTGGTTTTTTTGGAGCTTACTCCACCGAACGTCAACACAAAGACACTTCAGGCAACGGCACAGCTCTATGCTGGCATCCACGGTCTTCTAGGTGCAAATTCTTTTCGTGATCGTCTACTAAGACATAAGAAAATATTACCCCTGGAGGTTGTGTCAACAAGAGCTGAGGGTATCAGATTTATTGCCGCTCTAAGTCCCGATGAAATAGAGATTTTTAAACAATTAGTGGTTTCTTTCATGCCAAGCATCCGTATTCGTGAAGTTGAGGATTACCTAACAGAAAATATTACCGGTAAGGCACAGGTATTGAAATTTAGGCAAGCTGCTCATTTTGCCCTTCCAGTTGCCGCCCCAGATGATTTTAATCAACATGACCCGATCGCCTACATTACTGGCGCTATGACTAGTCCGCAACCCGGTGAACTAATATCTCTACAAATTATATTATCACCAGCACCACGACGAGTAGCTAATAAAATACGCTTACAGCTCCTACACGGCCAAGAGACAATGAAACAAAGACCTTGGTGGCAGTACCCAATGGTGGGGTTATGGAAATTATTAAAAATTGTATTTAGTATCTTTGGAATTATCCTAGAACTAATCGACGGTGAGGTATCTGGTAATCGAACAAGCTCATCAAGCACAAGATATATCCGCCAAGATGCAGCCATTACGCCTACTACTGAGCATGTACTTAGCTCTGTTCATAACAAGTTAGATCAGCCGCTGTTTAGCGCAAATATTCGTGCCCTAATAATTAGTCCCAGTAACAAGCAACGCGCTCGAGGACTGGCTAATTCATTCCATCAATTCCACGTTCCTGGCTACCAAGGCTTTTCAATCAAACGGTCTTTCCCTAGAAATATCACTGCAAATTACCGCAAGCGGACATTCACTCTGCGCCTACCAGCTATACTTTCAAGCAGTTCCAGCGTCTTAGCGGCTAACGAAGTGGCTGCTCTGTACCATTTCCCGTATGGTGATGACTCTTCCGCAGAAAACTTGGTAAAATCTCTAAGCAAAACTTTATCAGCACCACTATCCATGAAACGCCACGCCGATGCTGCCGATTATGACGTAATGCTCGGAATGAATACTCATCACGGTAGTAAAACAATTATTGGCTTAACGGCCAAGGAGCGTGAAAAACACGTCTACCTAGTAGGTGGTACCGGCAACGGCAAAACCACTATGATGGAGTATGCCATCTTGCAGGACATTATAAGCGGTAAAGGCGTAGCTTTTATTGATCCACACGGTGATGCAGCTCAAAAGTTATTACGATATATACCAAAGCATCGAATTAACGACGTAGTTTACTTAAACCCTATAGATATTAAGTATCCAATCGGTATTAACTTGCTTGAACTACCGGACGGACTCGATGAAGATGATCTGTTGATTGAGAAAGAGCGTATTACTGAAGCAGTTATCTCTGTTTTTCGAAAAGTTTTTTCTGATGACGATGCTAGTGCTCACCGCATCGAAGCAATGTTTAGGAACGCTATTCAAACGGCCTTTACTGTACCTGACGCGACATTATTTACAGTCCTTAAGTTGTTTAGAAATACCGAATTCCGAAATCAAGTCATATCTAAACTAACGGATGAACATCTCATAGATTTTTGGAGGGAGGAATTTGGTAAAGCTGGTGGTATGCAAAGAGTCAGCATGAGTAAGGGCGCAACACTAAGGATTGACCGCTTCAGAAGTTCAGCTCCAGCTAGTCGGATGCTTGACCAGATAAAGTCGACAATTAGCTTTGAAGATATTATTGACTCAGGCAAAATTTTAATTTGTAACTTCTCGCAAGACATGGGCGAAGATACATCAACTTTGTTTGGCACAACCGTACTAGCAAGGCTGAAGATTGCCGCCGAACGACGCTCAAAACAACCTGAAGCTAATCGCAAGCCTTTCTATGTGTATGTTGACGAATTTCAGAACTTTGCGACAACTCCATTCGTAAAAATGTTATCCGCATCTAGAAAATACAAATTATTCTTAACTCTAGCTGAACAGTCTACGGCTCAGCAGGAGGAGCAACGCTTAACTGAGGCAATCCTGGCTAACGTTAGCACCCTAATCTGTTTTGGTTTGGGCAGCCCGGCTGACGAACACTTACTGCTGCAACGCTTTGTACCGTACCTAGAGAAGGGCGAACTGACAAACCTGCCATCATACAGCTTTTATGCAAGAGTTAAAGCTGGAGAGCCAATGGAGCCAGTGTCGGGAAAGACAATTGTACTGGAAAGCAATGAAAATGGTCTTGAGCGAGCTGAGGCGGTTATTGCTGCTTCTAGAACAAATTATACAAAAAAGTACGTTAAGCCCCTAAAGGCTGCACCCAGTCAGACTGTTCAAATACAGAAGCCTGATCACAAGAAAAAGCAAAGTAAAGCTGTCATCAAGCGGTCCCTTAAACATATCAAATCAAATAATTAATTCAGGATCACTGGCTATCATGCTACGGGGATTTTAAAATTAGCCTTAGTTGCTATAACAAAACGTAGCCTGTATTAAGCCCCGATACACGACTAGATAAAATACCGTCACTACCACACAACGTCAACACCCCCTTGTATTGACCTAAATCATCAAGAAAAATGCACTAGATCTATCACACCTCGTCACTTTAGTTGCACAACCACGATCTTTAAAGTCCGAACTCTTTTGAATCTAATCCTGCCAGCTTAGCAATACTACGAACCGTACCTTTTTTTAGCTCTTTGTGTAGAGGCACTACAGTAGTCCGTTTACTACCACTAGCGTGATTTGTGAGAACCACATGCGATCCTCGCTGGCGTGCCACAACGAACCCTTTAGCTTGAAGAATTTTGACTGCTTGTTTACCACTAATCGGCATCACGTAATTGCTAGATAGTTACGGTTGTTAAAAATACACCGTGCTGATCACTCGGAGTATCTGAAGATGTTTCTTCCAAGTAGAGTTCTAGCGCCTCCTTAAGATTAGAAAGTGCTTCAGTGAGGCTGTTCCCTTGACTTGCTACATCGGTATCAGGATTTAGGGCTACAAACCCTCCATCTTCTTCGGTAACAATGGCAGTAAATGTCTTACTCATAACACTGTAAGTATAACATATAACCTAATTGAGAGATGTAGACGTAATATATAATCTCAGACTTCTTTGCTTGGTGGCTGGAAGCTACTTACTTTACTACGTATCTCTAGCTATTTCCATCTGGGCAACTTCAAGTAGAGACTGGGCTCTGTCTGTAGACACACTAGCCCACTCACCGTTCCAAACTCCATTTAAGAAGTAGGCATCCCATTGAGAGCTATCGCTAAAGTCGTCGTCAAGCAGTACAAGGTTTACGTGCGGACAGATTATATCACCATTATTAATATGGTAGTTGGAATACCTTACAATAGTTCTTTTATGACCGGCTTGCATAGTATCGTAAATAGCAACTGATCGTTCGGTTTCATCTAAAGAGTCATCTAGATTAGAATTTTGATCTACTAGCTTCCAAGCTTCTGCTTCGTTAAATGGATTCTGGTCAGGATAAGTACTTATGTCTAGCTTAGTTATAGCGGTTATTAGATCGAACCTTTGTTCTATTAGCTCACTCATTTAATATACTATAACGTAATTACTGAGTGTTTGCCGTGATGCGAATATTTAAGCTCTGTACTTAGTCTTCGTTCGACGCAAGCTTAGTGCTACACCGACTGTGGTGGTCGTAACGGCAAGTATTGATATGACTAGCGTATTCTGTCCTGTGTTGGCTAGCTTATCACCTGATGTAGTTCCAGATGTATTACCATGGGTGGAAGCTAACCCTATGGGGTCAACTATGATGCCGTTGGCGGTTTGGTCGTCATCTAGCTCACCACCATCAGTAATACTGTACTGAAGTTTTAGGGCACTGTTGCCACCTATAGCCTCAGTAGTTAGGGTAGCTCCAGG
>CAYJDY010000054.1:0-5719 GCA_964369045.1 uncultured Candidatus Saccharibacteria bacterium | reverse complement strand
ACAGGGCGGAGTATGGAGAGCGAATAACTTTTGTTCGTCCGCTCGTGTCATGGCTCCAGTATGTAGAGTGGAATGGAGATAAAATGCCTCGGTTCATTCAACAGCCTTAGATAACCACAATTTACTGAATGCCTGGTAGAATAGGGCTATGAATCCGCTTATTCTTATGGCCCTTATTGTCGGCGTGCCCACAGTGCTTATCGGTTTATTCCGAGCCAAGGCATCACTTGTCTTTATGGCGCTTTGTGCAGGAAGTGTATTGTCTACCTTTGTGGCTGACGCAGGGCTCGACATGGTTCAGACGTTTGTCAAAAGCTACAGCACTACCACAGAGGCAACTATACTGATTGGTATGCTTGTGTTGCCGGCAATTTTGACCATATTATTCCTGCGGGGTACGGTTTCAGGACCACAGTGGATAATTAATATGTTTCCAGCTTTGCTTACGGGTATCATGACCTTGTATTTAGTAGTACCCCTGCTTCCACCGGGTACCTCAAACGCCATTACTGGAACATCGCAGTGGAGCCAGCTAATCCAGTATCAGGCCATCATAGTAAGCGTGGCCGTGGCGGTCAGTGTAGTACAGATATGGTCTAGTAGTCATTCTGCACGCCACAAGAAGAAAAAACACTAGAAGGTATCATTAGCGAGAAGCTAGAAGTATAGATCGCATGTCTAATAAGTCGCGATGATAGGTATCTCTGAGTTTACCGGATGCCGTCATGGATTATTAGCTAGACAATTTTCTGGCTAGCCTCAAGCATTTTCAGTATTTTGTTTTGTCTTCTCAGGCGTGTTTCATCTGTTTTTGCAGTTTGAAGCCGCCAGGCAATTGCGTAGAGGCTACTCCTGTTGAGTGTTTCAAAGAACTCTTTGGCCTTTTTGTTCTTTTCAAGTTCTTTCATAAAGTCATCCGGTATCACCATTTCACTAGGCTTGTCATATGCTGCTTCCCAGCGGCCATCTTCTTTGGCGCTTTGTACCTGCGCTTGACCCGAGGGCATCATGAGGCCAGCTTCAGTGAGCCGTGTTATATGTTTGATGTTATTTTTTGACCACATACTCCGCTTTCGGCGGGGAGTAAATTTTTGCAGGAAAGAGAGTTCATCGTGGCTTCGTTTCATGCCATCGATCCAGCCGAAGCACAGTGCTTCATCCAATGCCTCTGCGTAGGTAATCGACGGTATCCCGGATGCCTTTTTATAAAGCTGCATCCATACACCATCGGTGTCAGCGTGATGCTTAGCGAGCCACTGACGCCATGATTACTGGTTCTCAAAAGGGATGATCTCGTAATCTGGTTTCATAGGTTAATGATAGCAAAAATGCGGGTGTATTATGACGGTTTGTTAGTAACGACCTAGCGAGACAGCTTACTCTGTCGTGAGTTTAAATCATGCAAGAGGACCAAAGCCTGTGATTATTTTTTTCTAGTGAACTTTTGAATAGCCCATGTAATGAATCCGACTAGCGACGCAAGGAAGAATGCCTGCACTAACATGCCTACATAGGACTTAGCTTCAACCTGGCAGTACCAAGCGTTGCTGCCGTCAGGGGGACACGTTCTTAGCTTTACGTATAAGGCATCTAGAAGAGTAAGTATTAGTCCGATGAATAGTGTGACCGCAGCAGCAAAGGCAGGGGTCTTTATGCTTCGTTTTGGTTTTCGTATTAGCTTCAATCCTGGAATGATAATTGCACAAGACAGAACGAGCATAACTGTGATTGCGGAAGTAATTTTCAAGAACAACTCAATAATGAAGGGAAAACTGTAGCTTTCAACTTGGAAAACGCCAGGCAGGATAAAGAATCCACCAATAATTATAACTAGCAGATAAATACTAGAAATGACAAACGCTTTACTGAGATAATTTTCTAAGTGATTCACCAGTGAAGTATAACAAATAGGAGCCGATGAATGGCCGTTTTAGTGTCGTGTAGTTCAAGCCTCATAAGACAGCCAAACAAAAAACTCCCTGAAGGGAGTTCTTAGCTTGGAGGGCCCAGTGAGACTCGAACTCACGACACCCTGCTTAAAAGGCAGGTGCTCTAACCGGCTGAGCTATGGGCCCTCGTCGATGCGTAATGCTTGGGTAGCTAATGTACTAACAAAACAAGTTTGCTTAGTACATTTTACTACCCCAACAAGTCATCTCCTCTTCCCCTAAAAATGTTCCATTTTTGGGGACCCCATTTATGTAGGGATTAAAGGGGTTTTTCTCATACAGAATATTGAAATAACTCCTTACATTATCGTTATTTTGAGGAAAAAGTCAATGGCGAACTAGACTGTCGGAGCTGGCGGCGTATCTGATGGTGGGGTTGGAGCTGTAGGTGCTGGCTGGCTTGGTGTAGCTGGAGCTAGTGGCGCAGCTGGAGCTTCGGGGGTTGCTGGTGTTTCTGGAGTAGCAGAGCTTGCATCTTGTGGTGCTGCGGTTGCCTGAGCTGGGGCGCCACCGATTTTGTTAAAACTGTCTTGTACGACTGCTGCACCAATAATGCCGAGGAGGTATAGGAGTACAAAGCTAAGAATTGCCGACATTTGTCCTTTGGTTGTTTGTTCAACTCCTTCTGAGTATTTCCAGAGCCAATAGATATTTACAAGTGGGATGATGAGCAGCCAAGCTGTTGGAATGTTAGCACCAAGTTTGTTCATCTCACCCTTGGTTTTTACTTGCCATACGATACCGTAGATACCGAAAGTTACCAAAATGAGCAAAGCTACTGTTATAGGGCTTCTTTTTTGCATTGTTGTTATTCCTTTTGCTTATTAATCTATGTTCTAAACTATACCACTAAACAGAGAAAGATTTATAATCGACCGCAGTCATGTCGTAGGCAGGCAACTTGTAGGTATGTGCCTACTCCTGTACCATGTCGCTATGCATTTTAGGAGGCTTCTGAGCAGACAACTTTTGTTTGTTCGTCGACATAAAATTGTCCTGGCACTTGTCTTAGTAGTACTCATGGTAGTGAGCACCGGCCTTGGAGTTTGGAGCGGACATAATGAGTTCGACAAGGATTGGATTTACTATACGTCGAGTGCCACTTTTAGCTCTGCCTGGCTACCGGTAAATGATCAGGGCCAAGTTAAAGAGCCGGGTAGCCCGGAAGTCTGTACGAGCAAATGCTTTGAGTCGAGTGATTATTGGAAAAAATCATTTACAAATATCCGCCTGAATTCAAAAATGCGCTTTGGTACTTCGTTCTATGAGGCCAACATCAAAAGTAACGAATATCTTGATGCTTCTGAATGTCCAAATGTGTTTAGTAGTCAGAAGGACACATTTATGAAATGCCGGAAGATCGGTCGAGTTCGCGGTGCAGATGTCTATTCTAACAGATCAGTTTTGGCTACGGCGCAGTATGGTTATGTTACCTTTGGAAGTACGATTGTTGTTATGGTGATCGTGGATGGAGATGACGAAAGTATACTCGACTCGGTGCATTCTCTTAAGCAGGTAGACTTAACAAGCGCCAACCCACTAATCGTCTGGAAGTAGCACAGATTAGCACCGCTTTTGTTTAGCTAAGTGTCTGCGCGTATGATGCGGGAATGAGGGATGTTCGGCGAACAACTGTCATTGCGTTAAGCTTGGGTGCGTTTCTTCTGGGTTTATGTTCTGCACGGTTCTATAGCCCTGGCGGTTACCTAGCTCTGGTGTTGGTTTTTGGGATAGGGGTATGTATCAGAAAAATACCCACCTTAAGTATTGTCTGTGCGATTCTACTTGGGCTGACGCTTGGCAACTGGCGCGGAACAGTGTTCATAAAGCACTTGCAACCGTACAGCCAGTTCAGCAAAAAGCTTGTAACGATTGAGGCAACAGCTTCGACAGATGCAGTCTATTTAGATAGAGGACAGCTGGCATTCGATGTTGGTAATATCAGGATGGTTGCACCAGATGCTCAAAATATGATTGGTGTAATCGGCGTGAAGGGCTTTGGGGAATCAATGATTTACCGTGGGGATAAAGTCTTGGTGACGGCCAAACTTTACCCTACAAGGGGATCCAAACAGGCAAGCATGAGCTTCGCTAAGGTCACACGAGAGCAGAGCAGTGCGTCGATGATAAACGAATTGAGACGCAAATTTTTGGCAGGCCTGCAATCAGCGGTTCCTGAGCCACTAGGGTCATTCGGACTAGGCATTCTAATCGGACAAAGGACGACTCTCCCGAAAGATATTAATTATCAACTTTCTACGGTTGGTCTCACTCACATTGTTGCGGTCAGTGGCTATAATCTGACCATTATCGTGCTGGCAGTGCATAGGCTGACACGAAAACGATCAAAATACCAATCAACATTATTAACACTATTGTTGATTGGTCTGTTCCTGGTGCTCACAGGCAGCAGTGCGTCGATTGTGCGTGCGGCAATTGTTAGTATTCTCAGTTTATGGGCTTGGTACTATGGCCGAACATTTAGGCCTAGTGTACTGATTCTGTTGGCCGCGAGCCTAACAGCTGGGTGGTTCCCGCCCTATATCTGGAGTGATATTGGTTGGTATTTGTCATTTCTGGCGTTTACCGGCGTACTTGTGGTTGCTCCTCTCATAACGCAGCGTTTTATGGGCAAACGAGAGCCGAAAATTCTGGCAATGGTGTTGAACGAAACTCTTGCTGCACAGGTAATGACATTACCCATAATATTATTTATATTCGGTCGACTTTCGATAATTTCAGTCTTTGCTAATATGCTGATTGTTCCGATGGTGCCACTGGCTATGATGTTGAGCTTTTTGGCAGGACTTGGTGGCATGCTAGTTCCGTCACTGGCCGGCTGGGTGGCATGGCCGGCGACTCTACTTATGACCTATATGCTCGATATTGTTCGTCTGCTTTCTATGCTTCCCCACGCTTCGATTGACTATAAAATTAATGCGCTCCAGCTGGCAGTGGTCTATGTTTTGATCCTAGCTGTATTATTGATTTGGTGGCATAAAATAACACCGAGTGTTAAAATTAAGAAGTTAAAGCCCCGGCTTGCACGGGCAAAGCAAATTCAGTAACTTGGAGAAAACGGATGTCTGGTCACTCTAAATGGTCTACGATAAAGCGACAAAAAGGTGCCAAAGATGCGGCTCGTGGAGCAGTGTTTACGCGTCTTGGCAATGCTATTGCTGTTGCTGCGAAATCTGGTGCTGATCCAGATATGAACTTTACGCTTCGTCTTGCAATTGATAAGGCGAAAGCAGCCAACATGCCACTTGCAAATATACAGCGTTCCATTGACCGCGGTAGTGGCAAACTTGGCGGTGAGCAAATTCAAGAAGTTATGTACGAAGGCTATGGTCCGGGCGGCGTAGCAATACTTGTAGAATGCGCCACAGATAACCTGAATCGAACGTACCCCGAAGTTCGCCTAGCCTTTAGTAAGCATGGCGGCAATATCGCAGAAAAAGGTGCTGTTGCCTTCCAGTTCGACCGAAAAGGTATGATCAGAGTAAAGGGTGGTGGAGATGATCTTATGCTGCAAGTACTCGACGCAGGCGCCGATGATATGACAGAAGATGGCGATGAAAGTATCGTCTACACAGACCCCAAGGAACTCGCTAAAGTTCGTGATGCTCTCAAAGAAACAGGTGTCGAAATAATCGAGGCAGAACTCACCTATGTGCCTAACAATACTGTTGAGGTTATAGAAGGGGCGACTGCCGGAAAGATCATGCGTCTGATGGACGCGCTAGAATCTCTTGATGATGTTACCAATA
>CAYJDY010000053.1:0-5851 GCA_964369045.1 uncultured Candidatus Saccharibacteria bacterium | reverse complement strand
GTTCAATGGGTGACTCCGTTAGTACAGCCCGAAGGTCTGCTCTGGCGTTTTGTGGATCGGGTCAGCGCGTTTCGTACGGGCTTGATCCAAGCCCATTATTCCGTAGCGAAGGCCGTCGAGTCCGTGGTCGTCTTCTTTCTTGATCCGACCCTTGTCGTCATACGAATACCGGCGTAGCTCGTCCAGCAAGCGCGTACAGGTGTTGAAAATCTTGAGACGACCCGTAGACAGGCGCTCCAGAACCGTAGCGATTCCAGCGTCCACCGACTTGTTGGGAAGGCGAACCAGAACCCCTTGCGCTTTGTACAGGTCAAGGAACTTCTCGCCGTTGGTCTGCGAAGCGCCTGCAATGTCGCCGACGCCAGGAATCCAGATGCCCCGCGCCTTGATAGCAGCCGCATGGATCGGCACTTCCGCCTCGCCGCGATAGTGCTCGCTGTAGACGTAGACGATATCGTTGTCGCGATCATGGGCCAGCCAGATACAGGCCGTCATGTGCCAACCACAGTCCAGCCCGAACAGGCGCGGCCAATGGTCTGGAATCATCGGAAGCGGGTTAATGACGAAGTTGCTTTCATCCACCGGATAGACCCTTCCTATGCCTGCGACGGCTTCGCCATTGATGCGCGCATCCCGCAGGTACGGCGGGCAACCCGCCAGCATTTGCTTCTTTTCTTCTTCGGTCAGGTGCGGAACATCGTCCCACCGGCACTTGACCAGTATCTTGCTTGCCCCTTCCTCGTTCGCCAGCGAGGAACGCTGAAAGGACTTCACCACGTCCGTAGGACCGGACAGCGGAGTAAAGGTCAGCAGGATCATGCCGTTGACCGTTCTGCCGCGAAACAGACATTCTGTGTATATGTCCATTGGCGGCTCTTCGTCGAGCCAAATCAAGTCCTTTTCGGTGCCTTGAAATGATTCTCTGCGCTGGTCGTAACTCTTGAAGCCGATGGTCGAGTAGCCGCCGCTCTTATGCTTCACCCGCAAGAAATCACAAGCGTAGTTCGTGCCTTGTCGAAACTTGCCGTTGAACTGGCCGTCAGCCGTCAACATAGCGGCACGAGGGATCATCCCAGACCCCAGCGCTTCGTTGCCGCCCTTCGCGATATTCCCAATCAACTTGACCTGAGTAATATCGCGGACCGTCTCTTTGGTGTCGCCAGCAACCCACATATCAGTAGGCCTGTCGTATCGCCTTCCGGGCCACCAGTAAGGGTAATCTCCGGTCGCGTGATACGTAACCGCGCAGGCACCTACGCCTTCAGTTTTCCCTGTGCCATTGCCGCCTTGGAAGCAGATTTCACGGTATGTCTTGCTGAACTCGAAAGCCAGCATGTGCTTCGGATACAGCTCTCGACGCAGCGGACCCTTGTCCGGATAGTACGTCGTGATCTTGTTGTACCGCAGCCGCCGTTCCATTTCCTTCAGCAGCTTAAGGTACTCAACCTTGATCGGGTCCAGCATGGTTACAGCGGATCGCCGCTCCAGCCCTTAGTCGCCCACTCGTGCGTGCTGACCAGTGCCGTGTCGATCTGCTCCAGCGTATCGGCGTCAACGATCTGGCCCCATGTCGATGGACCGTTCGGCTGCTCGCCACGGAAGTCAGCAACATGCGCGTCGAAATATTCGCGGCATTCGTCCACCGTTCCGCGAAACTTGTAATCGCTGATACCGCCCAGTGCGTAGCCGGTGATTCCGGCGAACAGGATGGCGTCACGCTTGTTGACGTGCGGGACGACTTTGGGCTCTTTGGGTGCGGGTTCTGCGGTTTTCTTGGTCGTCATGTCAGTCTCCTAAAGGATTCCCGGTGCCAGCTACCGCCGCCGGGCCGACGGAGAAGGGTCGCGCTGGCTACGTTGGGGTTCTTCCGTCCACTTCCCACAAGGCGATCAGATAGGCGGCGTATTCTTCCTGCATGGCGTCACCGTAATTCAGCGCATGGTCGATGCAGTAGGCGAGGAAGTTGGATTTCATTTCTTCCCCATCATTACGCGCTCAGCCATGCGCGGGTCCATCCCATCCGCAATCAGCGCCTCGTACTGCGCCTTCTTCTGCGCCATGTCAGCGACCGCTACGTCCCAGCAAGGCTGGCATAGGTGGCCTGTCACGATCCCGTCTACGACAACCGGGTGGCCGTCAGGACTGCCGCACTTGCATGCGCCAATCCCGCTCTTTGGGCTGTAGACGATTTCGTATTCTTGGGTCATGCCACCCTCCTTCCAAAGGAACCCGGACTTGCACCGGGTCTGCGCATTGCGCGCTGGTCTAGTCTATCACCGCGAGTAGATCGCAGTCAGCGGCTCAACCATCAGGTACGAACCCGCGTTCACGGACGATGCTGTGGCGTTGGTGACCGACTGCGCCCACTCGATGCCCAGCGTGCCGCCTGTGCTGAAGTAACCCACCGCATCATGCTCGACACGGACGTAGGCAGCCGCAGCCGGGTTCTGTGCCGTGTTCAGGGCCGCAACGTCGATGACGACCTGCGATGCACCCGCAGCCGTGGCAAACACCGTCTTGCCCGTGTAGAACGAGGCTACAGCGGTTCCGGCAGCCTGGTCGATCTTGAACCCAGGCGTAGCAGTGGTCGTGATGTACAGGACCGACTTGACGCGGTACAGCACGCCAGCCAATACCGTTACCTTGAGGTCCGGGTCTTTGACGAAGGTGGACGTTGCGTTGGTTGGCAGAGCATCACTCTTTGCGCCGGACTCCAGCGTAAAGGCGTCACGCAATGCCTGCTGCTGGATCGGGGCGAATGCTTTGGACATGGACTGGTTGAACCAGCCACGAGTGCGGAGGAAGGGGTAAGCCATGTTGAAACCTCTCTGGTAGGAGCCGCTTGCGCGGAGGTTGGTGGAACTTAGTTCGGGTGCGTCATGGGCGCGAAGGACAGCGATCCAGCGCCAGCCGTGATGCCCTTGGTCAGCGTGTAGTCGGGACCGCCTGCCAGAATCACGCTCGGGAGCGCGACGGTCATGACAGCGGCTACGTTATCGTCATTGACGACAGGCACGGCGCTGCCATCCGGGGCAATCATCGTCACTGTGGCCGTCTCGACGCCAGCAAGGCCCGACGCCATGACCATGACGCGAGGGTAGTTGGCCGTGCTCAGGACGACAGTCTGTGCAGCGGTGGCGGCAGGGGTAAGCTGTACGGTTGCCATGTTGGCCTCTTGATCGTGGGCAGTAAAAAGCCCCGACTTGCGGGGCTTGGGGATTCAACAGTTAAGCGGTGGTGATTGGACAGTTATAGTAGCGAATCAACGTCTTGCGAATCGAACACGGCTGTTCGGTCTTGGGCGGTGGATTGGCCTACCTGTTCAGTAGTTGGCGCGGTTACGCAACCATCACGACGAAGCGTTCCAGTCATTCCAAGACCGCTCGTGAATTGAACGGCATCAGGATCAGGATACGTAACTGGCCCCTTGTCGTACCAAGGAGCAGGGTGGACGAATCGCTTGGCGATATCCACGCACGGACACCGCGCACACGTCGGCGCTACGCCTGCGTTGCACTTGGGGCAGATCCAGCCGATGTTCATAGCCTGCTCGCCTCAATCCAGTGACAGATAGCGATGCCGAGAAGCATGATCGCAAGGTTACTTGCTGCGCCAACAGCGCCTAATGTTGCTGGGTACATCGTCCTTCTCCTTCCAAAGACAGGTGCGGCATTGTAGCGCTTAACCTTCCTTTTTACCTGATTGCTATCAGCCGCGCTGTCTCAGCGGCAATCTCTTTCCGCGTCCTTGATCGGCGGTTGGACTCGGCAATCACCCTCTCAAGTCCCGCTACACGCTTCCGGTATTCGTCCAGTGTCGGCTCAGTCGCGCCTACTTCTTCAGCGTATTTGCAGAATAGCAAGTAGTAGCGTCGCTCGGCTTCAGGATTAATCACGACTCAGCCTTCCCTCGCGAGCGAGTCGTCCACGATCAAAGCACAATCAGGCGCGTAAACAGTCAGCCAATGCGGCGGGTCAGTCTCCGTCAACGGGAGCAGAGCAAGCATGGCTTGCTCAACAGAGTCAGCCCATTCGGCGTTTTGATCTTTTCGACACAGATGCCAAAGCTCGTGCAGCGCAGTCTGAATGCCGCGAGCTGTATGGGCAGGCTCGTCTATCTGAATGATGCATGTGGTCATTTCCCTTCTCCTTCTACGGATTCGTCAGCCAGCAATCCCCAGCTTGGCCGACAGTTCACGTATTTTTTCTTCGAGCGACTCAGGCGTCATGGTGCTGAACTCTACTGCGCCGCCGTCCTTGCCGGTTAGTTCGGTGGTTATCTTCTCCCCGTACCGGCCTGAGTCCCACTTAGCCAGCAGTTTCAGGTCTGTGTCGATAATCAGCTTGTCGCGCTGAACGTCTTGCTTGGAATCGCCCAAGCCTCGTGCGGTCTGGCGGACCTTATGGGCAATCATGTCCCAGCCAAGCATTCGACTTCTTGCGATGTCGCAAGAAAATGCTTCGTCTGCGGCCATCCAGTTGCGGACAGTCGTATCGCTTGGCATATGCTCGTCACGGCAAATGACCATCAGCGGCTCGCCATCGGCCAGCCTTGCCTTGATCTCATCAAGCAGCGTGTCAGTCAGTTTGCTCGGCCTTCCCCGTTCGCGCTTGACTTCGGAGTCTGGCTTCTTAGCTGGGGTTGCCATCAGTCTGTCCGAATGCACCTGTTGCGCAAACACGGCGGTGATCCATCTCAGTATCAATAAGCGGCCAGTTACAGGAATGGGTTTTTATGGTCCCCGTAACCTCAACAGGAATGCCGTTCCAGCACATGCGCTGCGCCATCACCTCTCGTGTCGAACACGCTTCCTCGCGCATCCGATAGATCAGCGCCGCACGCTCAGGCGTAAACGTCTCTGCAGGCTTACTCATGGCATCACCCTATACAGCCATGCGCAGATGGATATGAGGAGGAATGGCACCCCTGTCAAAAACAGGGATGCAAAAGTCTTGAACGCCAAACTTTCTTGCTCCGATGTCAGGAATGGATTCTCGGTCACTCTTGCGCCGAGCAGCCCGACAACTACCAACGCAAACCCAATTGCTGCAAACATCCCACGTCTCCTTCCAAAGACCTACGATTGATTCCGGTACTGATGCAAGGTCATGCCATTCGCCTTGGCTTCCGCACGCTCGTCGTTGATTTCGTGGCGTGGCATCAGCGGGCGCTTGCTCAGGCCCGTGCCGAGCATAGCTTGTACGCCCTCTAAACTCCCTTGGCGAACGCCCATGCCGATTGTACCGCGTGCGCCGGAGGCTGTGTCACCCGAGTACCCGAAGTTTGCGGCTCCTCTAGCAGAGCTTGGCGCTGCGCCGAAGCGGGTTACTGTCGCGCCAGAAGGCCGCAACTGGCTCGGGTGTTCGTTCGGGTCGCCTGATTCCGGAGAGTCCTGTGCGCTGGCCATGAGGGGCTTACCCCACATCTGCGCGTCCAGGCGGTCGCCGGAGGATTGTGTCAGATCATTTCCGTAGGTGTTGGCGAAGTCTCGGGCACGCGATTCGCCGCCACCGCTGAACAGGCCGCTGACAAACTGCGGAAGCGTCGGGATATTCGTCCCCATGAATCCGGATGAACTATTCCCTTGCTGACCGCCTACGCGGGACAGGATGTTCTGGAACCAGTTTGCGGCCATTATCGGATCACCTGTTCATCGCGAGGCTGCGCATTCTCGACAGCTTCGCGCGCCCAAATAGCCGCTTGCTCGGTGTGGAGTAGGAATTCATCGTGCGAAACTTGGCGGCCTCCAATCCAATAGCTTTCGTTCATTTTCTATCCGCCCTGATAATGTCCTGTAGCTTGGTCACTTGCTGATCGCATTCGGCTGCGGCTCGAACAATTCGAGCCGAAC
>CAYJDY010000052.1:0-5910 GCA_964369045.1 uncultured Candidatus Saccharibacteria bacterium | reverse complement strand
GAAAGGTGGTATGGGGGCAACTCCATCGAGGGTTCGAATCCCTCTCTCTCCGCCAAGAATAAAGTTCTAAAACGACCCGTTCCCCTAAGTATGTACTAAAGGAGAGGGTTGTTTTAATTTATGCCAAAATACGTTGAAAAGACCTGGATATTATTATTCCCGCTCTTTAGGAGAGCGGAATTCGAACTTATTTAGTTAAATTTTTTAGACCTTGGTTTTCGCTCTACATAAACCTGTCGATCTTTGAGCAGTAGCTCACCATCAACATACTTTAAGATTTCCCGCTTTTCTTCTCTGGTGCCGTTTTCGAGTACGTATTTTGCATAAGCCTTCAGGTCTATGGCTGGTTTTTGGATCAACTCATCACCCGTATAGCCGAGTACTCCATTAAAACGCTGGTAACGCTCTAGCTCATCCTTAAACTGCTCTTGAGCCCCAATTTCATCCAAATTAAGCCTATCCACAAGCTTTAGAAGCTCACTCATCAGTTCACCCTCGCGGATGTAGGGTTGGATACAGTCGAGGTCATTAGCACGTCCACAGTGGTAGTAGACGTAGCGTCTAATTTCATCAGTCGACTTGATTCGTTTGAGTTTTTCTTCAGCAGTAACGCCTGTTTTGCATACACCGCACTTTAGGATTTTGGTAAAACTGAATTCTTTGGTGCCTGCTGGTGCTTTTGGCGCTACTGTCAGTTGGATTTGGACTTCATCCCATAGTTCTTTGCTAATAATGGGCGTGTGCTTACCATCATGTAACTTGAAGTTTGTTTTCGGGTATTGGAATTTCCCGTAGTAAAAAGGGTTTTGCAACGTTCGGTAGATGTGGCTTAGTGCAAGTCGCTTGCCCTGTCGGCTACGGAAGTCTATATTGTCCAGCCACCGTTTAATGTCTCTACCTGTGTGAGCTTGTTTGCCAACTCGTTCGAACATTTCTGCAATAACCGTCGATCGTTCCTCGTCTACAATTATCTTCTGCTCACCAAGCCCATTATTGAGGTAACCGATTGGCGCCTGTCCTGGTCGCCAGCCGTTGGCCGCTTTGTTATGAAGCCCTCGTATGACGTTCAGGCCTCTGTTATCGTTCTCTAACTTGGCTTGAGAACCAAGTATCATAAGGAGGAATTTCTCATTAGGATTATTAGTGAACGTCTGGCTGTGGGTTCTAATTTCTACCAGCTTACCCTGATCCATTAGATCAACCAAAACCCCTAGATCGCCTGCTGATCTGCTGAGACGATCCGGCGCCCACGAAATTATTCCGTTAAAGTAGCCTAGCTGGATATCTTTTATGACTCGATTGAAGATTGGTCGTGCACCAGCAACTTTAGATGAATGGCTCTCTTGGCGTACCTCACTAATTTCAATGCCCCAGTGATCTGCAAGCAGTTGCATCTCTTTTAGCTGTTGTTCGATAGACAGAGCTTGGCGTTCGTCTTGCTCGGAAGATTTACGTGCATATAGGCACCACCGAATAGGCGCTGTTTTTGGTGTTTGCGATACCTGTTGAGAGAGGGTTTGCTCCATACATCAACAAGGTACCGCCAAGTGGTCTGTAAGTCTAGCCTTGTTACAGATTTACCTTTACACCGTTTGAGAAGGCACTGTCATGTAGTTCCGCACTCACTGGTGTCTGATCTTTCGGTATGTCGAATACAATGACACCGCTCACGCTATTACCTGGGTTGATATCGTTATACCAATTACATATTGGTACCCCTATGTTTATGATATTGCATACGAACGAGTATACTTATAAGCATAACCATAAAAGGAGAACTGCTATGACACAGACAAAACAGAAACCTATTTACGATAAGTCACTATACGCTTGGGCGGCAGTACGACTTGCGATAGGATTTACTTTTTTATGGGCGTTTTTCGATAAATTATTAGGTCTTGGATTTTCTACCTGTAGAGATGCATCAACAAATGTAGTCAATGTGATGTGCGAACAATCCTGGTACCAGGGCGGGTCGCCTACTGCAGGATTTTTAAAATTCGCAACTAAAGGGCCTCTGGCAGATTTTTATCAGGGTTTGGCCGGCAATACATTTGTAGACATGCTTTTTATGGCCGGGCTACTTCTTATAGGCGTTGCTTTAGTGGCGGGAATTGGTATGCGTTTGGCGACAATCTCTGGTGTACTGTTAATGATCATGATGTGGTCCTCGATGTTGTTGCCAGAAAATAACCCTATTATTGACGAGCATATAATCTACTCGATTATTTTGCTTGGGTTGCTGGTTTCAAACAAACAGCAGGTTTGGGGCTTGCGCAACTGGTGGATTAAACAGCCGCTTGTTAAACGTCTGACTATATTAGAATAAGCTTAACTTTATGAATGCCACTACCGATACAACTGATGACATAAAAGAGTTCATCGATGGTGATGTCGTAACCAGTACTGAGGCCCGTGCATTTTACAGTCACGACGCCAGTTTGTTTGAAATAAAACCAGAGCTAGTTGTCTTCCCTAAAAATGTTACCGATGTCTGTAAGCTAGTTGAGTATGTGGCTAGATATAAAAAGACTTCAGCAGGTCTATCCTTAACTGGTCGTAGCGGTGGCACGGATATGTCGGGAGGGGCTATCAACAACTCTATTATCGTTGCTTTTGAGCGATACTTTACAGACTTGGGACAAGTTGAAAAGAATCAAATAAAATCTCAGCCGGGTGTTTATTATCGTGATCTTGAACCAAGAACTCTCAGAGAAGGACTACTGATGCCGTCATACCCAGCCTCAAGAGAACTCTGTATGGTTGGGGGCATGGTGGCTAATAATGCCGGAGGTGAAAAATCACTGGTCTACGGTAAGACTGATCGCTATGTTGAACAAGTTAAGGTTGTACTTAGCGACGGCAAAGAACATACATTCAATCCGGTCAGCAAAGAGGCTCTAAAGATAAAACTGAAAGAGTCAGGTTTTGAAGGTGACTTGTACCGAGGAGTGTATAAATTAGTGACAGACAATGAAGCGGTACTTAAGGATTCAAAACCAAAGGTTAGTAAAAACTCAACCGCATATAACCTGTGGGACGTTTGGGATGGACAAGTATTTGATATAACCAAGATTATTGTTGGATCTCAGGGTACATTGGGTCTTGTAACTGAAGTTACTTTTAAACTTGTACCAGCTCTGTCGCTATCTGGCATGGTTGTTGTGTTTCTGAAGAGCCTAGATAACCTCGGCGAGATCATTAATGATATTTTGCCGCTGAAACCAACTAGCTTGGAGTCGTTCGATGATCACACCTTAAAATTTGCTTTTAGATTCTTCTTTAGTTTTCGCCAAACACTGGGCTGGAGGCGATTCATATTGCTCGGGCTAAGTTTTATCCCGGTTTTAAAACACTTACTTCGCTTTTTACCGAACTTCCCTAAGATTATTATGCTCTGTGAATTTGAAGGTGAAAAACAATCTGACATTGACAACAAAATTCACCAGTTGCAAGAAATTATGCAAAGCAGAAATATCGAGACACAGCTAGCTGAAAATAAACATCAAGAGGAGAAGTTCTGGGTTATGCGCCGAGAGAGCTTTAATTTACTAAGAAAAAACGTTAAACGTAAGCATACAGCACCATTTATTGATGATTTGATTGTGCCGCCAGAAACATTACCAGAGTTTTTGCCAAAGTTAACCGAAATTTTAGAACGCAATAAATTGACCTATACCGTTGCAGGGCATATGGGTGATGGCAATTTTCATATTATTCCGTTGATGAATTTACAAGATTTATCAGAGCGGAAAAAAATATACCCTGTTTTGGAAGAAGTGACTGATTTGGTACTAGAGCATAATGGCTCATTATCCGGAGAACATAACGATGGCTTAATTCGCGGTCCAATGCTTGAGCGTATGTATAGCCCTGCTATGATAGAAATTTTTAAACAACTAAAAAGCCTATTTGATCCTGATAACATATTTAACCCGCATAAAAAAACCGATGCGGACTTTGAGTTTTCAAAAAAACATATGAGGAAGAAGTTCTAGATGACAAGAGTAGTTATAGTTGGCGGTGGGTTCGGAGGAGTTCGTGCTGCGCTACTACTTGCTAATAAGAAGGGGTTTGAGGTTAAACTTATTTCCAAGCAAAGTTATTTTGAGTACCACGCCGCCTTATATCGTTCGGCAACAGGACGCTCACCACTTGAAGTGGCTATTCCATTGCATGACTTTTTTGCATATGCACGTAACATTGAAGTAATTGAAGACACTATTAGTGGTATACACAAAAATGAACGAAGGTTAATTGGTGAATCTGGCTCAAAATACGAATATAATTCTCTGATTTTTGCACTCGGTAACATAACTGAGTATTACTCAATTGAGGGGCTGAAAGATTTTGCCTACGGTGTTAAAACAATCCACGAAGCCCTAAAACTAAAGCGTCACCTACACGAACAGCTACTCTCAGCTGAGTCTGAACGGAACTATGTGGTCATTGGGGCGGGAGCTACAGGCGTGGAACTCAGCGCTGAGTTAACAGCATATTTACTGACGATTCGTCGCAAACATAACATTACAACCTCATTTACTGTAGACCTGGTAGAGGCTGGTCCGCGGGTATTAGGGGTAATGCCCAAAGATTTTTCAAAAGTTGTTACAAAGCGTCTTAAAAAAGTTGGCGTGCAGACTTTATTTAACACGCCAGTAAAATCTGAGACTCTCGAGAGTATCCAACTACCTAAAGGTTCAGTTCTTTCCCACACTGTTATATGGACGGCTGGGGTTACCAATAACCCGTTCTTCGGTCAATTTCCTGAAATATTTAAACTAAGCAAAGCCAATCGCGTGGTAGTAGACAAATACCTTCAATCAGACCCAAATATTTACGTAATTGGTGACAGTGCGGTAACCGAATATAGCGGTATGGCTCAAACCGCTCTTTACGATGCCAGTTTTGTGGCTAGAAACTTGATACGACAAGAAAAAGGTCAATCCTTACATACCTATAAGCCTAAGCAACCAATCTACGCCATTCCGGTGGGAGCACATTGGGCAGCCGTACTTTGGGGTGAAGTACGTATTTATGGACGGTTGGGTTGGCTTTTACGCCGACTAGCCGACCTTAAGCTGTATCTAACTTTTTTACCTTTTTTTAAAGCCGTAACGGTGTGGCGATATGGGTTTGTTGATGAAGAAGTTTGTTCGATCTGTAAATAATAGTAGAATGGGGTTAACATGATACGCAAAATTACTAGATGGCTTTTTAGTGACATAACGCTACTCACTTGGCTAGTAGCTCTGGGAGCTACATTCGGTAGCATGATACTAAGCGAAGCCATGCATTTGACGCCGTGCGCGCTGTGTTGGTATCAAAGAATCTTCATGTTCCCCTTAGCTTTTGTGCTAGGCGTGGGGGTTTATAGAAAAGACAGTGATGCCGCTTATTATGTGCTGCCCATGAGTATCGTCGGATCTTTGATTGCTTTTTATCACTCATTGTTACAGTGGGGTATTATCAAGGAAGTAATCACGACATGCTCCATAGATAGCTCTTGTGCTGTACCACAGATCAACTGGTTCGGCTTTATTACAATCCCGTTTATGTCATTCGTATCGTTTATGGTGATAACAGGATTGATGCTTGCTCAGCTTCACAGGAACAAGCATGCAACACTTTCCGAATAATAGTTCTCGCAGCCACCTAATTAAGGCGAGTTCGAATATTTGAGTATTAACAGCATATATTATAGATTCTAGCAATTTTATGAGCAATATTATCACCCCTGTTAGCCTGTAAAAAATGAGACACTGTCGTATGTGGTGTTCTGTGTCTCATTTGTCTCACTTTACCCTTAAAACTGCTATAATATGAGACAACGGACAAGTTCCTGACCCGTGTGTTCCGCCAGAATTATAATGCCACCCGCCAGGGTGGTTTTATGATTCTGCCTGGAAA
>CAYJDY010000051.1:0-5981 GCA_964369045.1 uncultured Candidatus Saccharibacteria bacterium | reverse complement strand
CCGGCATGTATACCGGCGTTACCCTATCTTCTGCGTAGAAACGAATGCGATAGCTGGCAGAGTTGTAGCGCGGACGAATCCGTAAGAACATTGTACTATTTTCAAAATCGAAAGGATTGCTGCGATCATAGTACACATTGGTAGCGCCATTGTTTATTTCTGTTCTCGCGAGATCAGCGAGATCATATAGTCCACCATCCCTGCTACTTTTCATGGTGCAGCTATACTCTACAGTCGCTGAGTTCGTGCAGTCAGTTCTTACAAAGCTTCGTAATCCACCAGAATCAATCTCGCCGCCGCCGTCTTTGGCAGCATCAACATAGGTACTATCTGGATAAGTATCCGTATTCCAGGGAGAAAAGTCTGAGTAATTACAGCCAGCAGTTGGGCAGGCGGGTGATGCAATTACAGTGCGCACCGGGAATACACCTGCAAGTCCACCCTGATTAATAGTAGCCCTATTTACTTGCCCTGCACTGTTGCTACCAAACCAGGTAGATGTCACTTCCAGCGCAGCTGCCCCTTGCCACACTGGTGAATCAGGGTTGTAGGTTGGCAACCAGCTTGAAAGCTTGTTAATTAACACCTGTGAAGCTGGCGCATCAGCGGCATCACGTGGGTCATTCCATTCAATAGACATGTAGCGAGCCGACCTGTACGGTGCAGCCTCATCAGGACCCGAACGCGCCCTGCCCAAATTCAAACTTAAGCTCTCATCCACATCGAGCTGACCCGTGAGTTCATCTTGTACCACTGTGACTGTACGACATGTCCAAGCCACATCTGGTCCTGCCGCAGGATCAGACACTCTTACCTCTGTGCCAGCACCTCCAGGTGCAGTCTGGTTACAAGTAGATTCTCTAAACTTTGGATCATCGCCAAGCCGACGTACAGCATCCTCTACGCCAGCCTCTGCCGCATAGAGTGCACGGTTCGCATTGTCAGAATTAATAGACTGGCGGATTTCTCGAGTTGCAATGGTAGTAATACCAACAAATAACACAACAAGAATGGCGGAAACCGCGATTGTCGTTATCAGGGCTGCCGAACCTTGCTGTCGACGCTGCAAAATTTTCCTCACTCTATGAACCATAACTGTTTTCATGCTACCCTTTTAGACTGCATAATGCAATAAGTTAGTCATTTCTCGAAATTACGACCGACTGCAACATTGTCCCCGCCCCAAACTGATCGGTAACTGCCGCCGTTGGATTCTTTGATGGCGCTGTTGCCCCACGAAATACCCCAATGCGCACCTGCCAAACCACTGGCCCTATGCCTCCGGTAGTCGCAACTTGCGAAATCTTAAATGGAGCAGTATCTGGAGCAACGCCGTCGTCAGTATTGGTATCTGGCCACAGATTTGGTGCGAGCTTTTCTGACCACACATCAGAGCTTGTAACCAGCGCTGCTTGGGAGAAATCTGTGCAACTTACAGAGCGCACCAAAACATAATGGTTCTGGTTTGAGACATACCCCAACCCATAGCCCACATTTTGACCTCCTGTATCCAAGCAGTGCAAAGCCAATACCGGCCGTGTACCATAAGAAACTGCGACTGCTGGCCTAGTGACACGAATCGTCTGTCGTAAGTCACGCGTGAGTGCATCCATTGCTTTTCGCGCTTCTTCTTGAGTTCTAGTAAGGCTTTGGGCCTTATTATAAATGCCAAAAATACCAATAAAGCCAATCAGACACATGAGCACTATCGCCGTATACAATGCAATCGAAAAAGTAAGCTCCAGCAATGTATACCCACCACGTTTATGACCGAGCAATCTCTTCATTATCGTGGCTCCGTAATTATGGTACTTGCAGTAGCATTACTCGCAATACCGTTTGCGTCTGTCCAGGTGGCACGAACAACGAATGTAATAGCTGAAATATTTGTATCATTTGGCAATGAATCTCCTGCGCTTATCGGATTTGTACCTGGAAAACCTTCCAGAAAATATGATTCTGGCACTATTTCTAAAGTAAAACTACCAGCCGATGCAACATTCACGTTGGCGCCAACCGGTGTCAGGGCAGTAGAACCATTCTCTATGATAAATTGACATTCATTAGGCGTACCCGGTGCAGCCGTAGTCTGATCACACACAAAACTGTTATACGTCTTAGAGCCATCAGCCTGCTCTAGTCCTATCCTAAGTACAGGGCCGGCCCCACTTACATCAACAATAAAATCATTCCAGTCAAAATTATCCGTCTCCCGATACGCCTTGATTGCCTCTATCGATTGCTGAATCATATACTGGGCTTGCGTTCGTTGATTAGCAGCAGTGGCATTGCGCCATGCACCAAGCGCTGCTGCATAAGCCAATGTCAGCACCGTGCTCACAATAGCCATAGCAAAAATAATTTCTACGAGCGTCATTCCTTGTCTACGTCGCATCATCATCTACCTCGTCACCAACGTAGTGGTACCGTCCACTAAGTTAAAATTAATATCGGCTGTAAAGCGCGGCTTCGAGACATCAGATGGATCTCTTTCGGTAGACCCAAACCGCCACAATACTGCACACGGCTGGCTTTTCAGTCTATTTGTTGCATCTGCGCCAGTTGGGGTTGGGCTATATTGATAGGTCGCGTCATCATAACTACCCAGCCAGCCTTGCCTATCAGATGGCGAGACAGCCCCAACCCAAGCTGGTCGGCTAGCGTTAGCAGTTGCACGCACAAAGTTTGTTGGGTTAGTTGGCCAAAATGCGTTATATCCGCCAGTAGTACGCCGGAATACAATCATCGATTCATTGCCTGCAGTAACGTAATCCGTTCCTCCAGCACCAACAAGATGTGGTAAATTTCTCCAAGAATTATAAGCACCAGACGTACAAAGCCCGTCACCGAATACCTTAAAGCCCTCAAACCTTAAGCCGGCAGGCAGATCAACCTCTTTAACACCCCCATAGGACTCTACCCATAACGACTGAATGGGTGCAGTAGCAGACTCCGGCCCCTTTTTTAAATATATTGTCTTGAGCTTCACGAAGGTATCCCCTGGATTCGGAACCGCCATAGCAACTGCCGTACCAAATACTTCTTCACCGGTCGTAAGCTTATTGCAAGCACTCGTCACCACTGGCGAACAGTTTGGATCACCAGTAAATCCTGGCACAATACTTGATGAGTTCTCACTCTGCACTTCGCGAATACGAGACTCTACTTGACGCACTTCATTATAAAAATCCGAGCTCTTTTGGGTGTCAAACCATGCGAAAGCCCCACCAATCATCAAGCTTGCGATACCCAAAACCATTATGACTTCCACAAGCGAAACACCTGGCCGAGTGCGATTAATTTGTTTGGTAAATATCTTCATGAAAACAGTTCTAATTCGATACCAGTATACCACTTATGCTACTAGACGAATATTCCTAAATACCAGTTTAAAAGCGCTTCGCCAAAGAAGAACCCAGCGAATAATCCAATTATAAGAAATGGGCCAAACGCAATCATACTCTTGCGGGTTTTTTTATGAATGGCAATTAGCGCCAAACCGATGATTGCGCCTAGGTTAAAGGCCACAAATACGGCCACCACTAATTGCACACCGGTTAGCACGAGTCCCATTATGGCGGCCAGCCAAATATCTCCATCGCCTATCCAACTTCCCTTTGATATAAACCAGATTAAAAAGAAGATGCCCCCAAAAAGTATCGCAGCGACTAGTCGAGCTATCAGTTCCGATAGACTCCCCATGCCCACAGCACTTACCACGGCTATCACCAGAGCAAGCACCACAGCCGGCACCATAAAAGCATCCGGCAATAACATCCACTTTGCATCATACACAAGCGCTGCTAACAGCAGTGATGCTAACGCGAGCCACGCCAGAAAGCTCACCCATTCTAATATATTTGCCGGATTCAAGAAGAGAAATAAACTTACCCACACAGCAGCGTTTGCGAGCTCTACCGCCGGGTACTGCCAAGAAATTGGCTTATGGCACGTGCGGCATTTCCCGCGCAGAGCCAGCCATGAGAACACTGGAATTAGCTCATACCACCTAAGCGGGGTTTTACAATGTGGACACATGCTGCGGCCCTTGGAGACCTTTCTATGCGTGTGGAGGCGCCACACCCAGGCATTCAAGAACGAGCCTACTAGTAAGCCATACACAAAGACCATTACGGCCAGCATTAGTATCCACTCAGTCTCCATTCCTCACATTATATGGCAAAGCATAACTAATAACCAAAAAGCCCCCGAAGGGGCTATTGGCTGTTCAATTAATTGGATTAGTTATTAATTGAATAGTTGGTTCCTGTAGACTCAAGACAGGACTGAACAGTAATCGGAGTAGTACTGCTGATTGAGATGCTACCAGTTGTGGGAGTACAGGCTGCTGGAGCGCCAGTTGTAGCAGTCAACGTTATAACTAGCCCATTGGTTGTAGTTGGGTTAGCAGTCCAGCCCAAGTAGGTCTGCAACTGCGCAGCATTTGTTGGAGCTGTTCCGTTGTTATTCCCTTGAAAAGCAGTTGCTGATGCAAGAACACGTGCAGCAACATCCTTACGAGTATTGTCTCTTTGGCTACGTTGAGCACCCTGCACTGCAAGGAATACAACAACCATAATCAAAGCAGCAATTGCGAGCACAATCACGATTTCGATCAAGGTAAATCCTTTTTTCATTTTTTTATCTGTCATAAGACCTCCTTATAATATTCGCGCTCTAGTATAACGCTTATGCTTATGATAGCAAATCCATGCTCAACGTCAACTAGTTCGTAGTTGTACTCGAGGCGCCCGAAGGGTTCCCCAGGTCCTGGCCTACAAGGTTGTATACAGGGTATAGAATACCAATAATCATCAGTACAACCATACCGCCCATCACAACTATTAATGCTGGCTCAATAATCGTAGAAATATTTTTCACCGCTTGATCTACTTCGTTCTCATAGAAGCTTGCCAAACGATCCAACATTTCGCTCATCGTACCAGAGTCTTCTCCTACCTTAATCATCTGACTCACTAATGGTAGGAAGTACTCTGTTTTTTGTAATGCCTCCGAAAGTGCTCGCCCAGATTTCACCTCTTCAGCCAATATCTCCACTTCTGCTTTGAGTATTTCATTATTGAGACTATCTGAAACCAACTTAAGCGATTCTAAAATTGGTATACCACTAGCAACGAGACTCCCCAGCGTACGCGCAAATCGTGCCATATACATCTTAATGAACAATTGATTTGCTGGGGGCATGGTAATCTTAGCCCGTGCGATATTCTTTTTCCCTGTAGGTGTCCTGAAATAAGACATAATCCCATAAATGATTGCTGCTACTGCTGGGAGTGTGATGAACCACCACTTCGTAATCAAATCAGACATAAACATCAATGCGGATGTTATCCATGGCAAAGGCTTATTGAAGCTCTTATACAGCTCGGCAATTTGTGGTACAACGCTCGTCATCATAAAGCCCATAACGAGCAAGATTACAACCATCACAATCGCTGGATAAATTAAGGCGCCTTTTACTTTTGAAGTAATTTCCGCTTCTTTCTCAAGCTGAAGCGCTAGCCGCTCCATAGTTATTTCTAGGTTACCACTGGCTTCACCAGCCTGGACCATGGAGACATAAATAGTATTAAAATTCTCAGGAAATTGGGCTAATGACTCCGAAAAGGATGTACCCCCTTCAACGGACTTTGAAAGCTTGAAGATAACCGCCTTCATACGTTTATCTTCAACCTGGCTCATGGATGAGTTCAAGGCAGAAGCGACTGGTAGGCCAGCCTTAATCAGCGTAGCCATCTGGCGCGTAAAGACAACTTTATGCTTAGTTTTAACCTTACCCGTTGTTGCTGTAGTAGAAAACGCCGACGTCTTCTTAGGCTTCATCTCTATTGGATAGAGATCTTGCTTTAATAGCAGCTTACCGGCAGCCATCTCATTATCGGCCTGAATCGACCCGACTATGATGCGTCCGGTAGTTTTGTCTTTAGCTTTATATTGAAAATCTAGCATCTATTTATAGT